>NZ_JAOZYC010000037.1:0-8695 GCF_035798155.1 Streptomyces endophyticus
GCCGAGGGCCGCCGCCGCTGAGGCGGCGGCCACGGTCAGAACGGTCACGCGCGTGCTCCGGTCGAGGCCCGAGTGCCGAGAATGCGAGATACGGCGATGAGAACCCACGGGTAGCCGCTCCCCCTTCCGCTGACGGACCCCCGTGATCGGGGGAATGCGCGCCGACAGTAGTCGGGCGACTACCCCCTGACCAAAGACCGTTCAGGGGACACGCAGCGCGGCGCCCCGCCTCTGACGCAGGTCATGGGCGGGGCGCGGGGGTCAGCGCGGGTCCGTGGAATTCGCCCGAACGGGCGCGTTTCCAGGGCACGTTGGGAGGTGGGAAGCGGGCCCCTTCAGCGGGCCCTGTGCGGCCGCGACGGGGCAGATGCGACGGGTCAGATGCGGCGGGCGGTCTGGTAGGGGCCGACCGTGTCCATCGACTCGTAGCGCACGCTGGCACCGGGGTGCGGGGCGTGCAGCACCTGGTTGTTGCCCGCGTACAGGCCCACGTGCTCGGTGTTGCTGAAGAAGACCAGGTCACCGGGCTTGAGCTGACTCCTGGCCACCTCGGTGCCCTCACCGATCTGGGTGTACGTGGTCCGGGTTATGGAGACACCGGCCTGGTTGTACGCCCACTGGGTCAGACCCGAGCAGTCGTAGGAGTTGGGGCCCGAGCCGCCGGAGACGTACGGCTTGCCGATCTGGCTGGCGGCCGCGGACAGGGCGGCGGAGGCGCGGCCCGAGGCCGGCAGCGCGTTGCCGAGGTCGACGCGGCTGGCGGAGTCGCGGCTGGCGCGCTCCTGCTCGGCGGCCATCTTGGCCCGCTGCTCGGCGGTCAGCGTGTTGAGCAGCTTGCGGGCCTCCGCGAGCTTGCTCTGGACCTGGTCCTTCTTCTTGCCGAGCTCGGTGCGCGTGTCGGCGAGGTCCTTGAGCTTCTGGGAGGCCTCGGCGCGCTCCTGGGCGAGCGTGCGCTGCTTCTCCTGGACCTTCTTGAGCGACTCGAGCTGCTGGGCGCTGAGCGAGTCGAGCGTGGAGGCCTTGTCGAGGTAGCTGTCCGGGTCGGAGGAGAGGAAGAGCTGGACCGAGGGGTCGATGCCGCCGGAGCGGTACTGCTGCCCCGCGAGCGTGCCGAGGCCGGAGCGCAGCTCGTTGAGGTCGTCCTGGCCGCGGGCGACCTTGTCCTGGAGATCGCCGATCTCCGACTCGAGCTTCTTCTGCTTCTCCTTGGCCCCGTTGTAGTGGTCGGTCGCCAGACCGGCCTCTTCGTAGAGCTTGTCGACCTTGGCCTTGACTTCGCTCTTGCTGGGCTTCGGGGCTGCGTTGGCGGCCTGAGAGGTGAGGGCCACGGCAGCGGCGGCGGTCGCGGTGAGCACGGTCACGCGGGTGCGGCTCGGCTGCTTGGGTCGACGGTGGGACGCCACGAAGGCGAGCTCCTTCTTCCTCCAGCCGCCTACCGATGCGCCGGCGGGCGGTGACCCTCCACCGTCACCCCTGATGAGTGATCACCCGAGCGGAGGTTCGAGCCGACCCTAGTGACCTCTTCGTGATCAGTTCAAATCCCTCAGAGAAAAAACTCAGTCACTCGCTGCATTCTTTGCACTCAACTCACATGCAGTGATGTCCGCTTGACGCTACGTTGCGTGAAGGTTTCGCCAATTCGGGCATTCGACACGGATGTTGCGCGTGTGACATAGGTAACTCGGGGCCCCTTTTGGGGGAAGGTCAGCCGTGCGAGAGTCGCTTCAGGAGCACCACGGAGGCGACAGGGCGTGCCCCCGCCTTCGCGATGCCGTCCGCGACCTCCCGGTCGGTCGACACGACGATGACGGGACGCCCCGATGGCTCGGCGCGGACGAGCTGACGGATCAGCTCGTCCGCCGTGACCCCCGGTTTGGAGAACAGCACGCGCACCCCGCGCGGTGGCGCGAGCAGCACGGGCGCGGCGAGTTCGGCCCCGTCGAAGACACAGGTCACCTCGGCCCCGGTCTGCGCCGCGAGCTGCGACAGGGAGCCGAGCAGCCGCAGCCGCTGCTTCTCCAGGGGCATCGTCGGATACCCGGTCTTCGTGACGTTGTACCCGTCGACGACGAGGTGGGCCTGCGGCAGCGCCAGCAACTGGTCGAGGATCGCCGGATCGTGCTCGTGCAGGGCGCGCGCCGCGATGTCCTTCGGCGTCATCCGGCCCGGCTCGACGGCGTCCACGGAGTCGGCGGGTCGCGAGGACACCGGCGGCAGCGCGAGCTCCCTGCGCAGCCCCTGGGCCGCGTCCAGGACCGTGTCGAGCAGCAGCCGCACCCGCATGTCCTCGATGCTGCGCCCCTCGCGGGCCGCCCGGCGTGAGGACTCCAGCGTCGACTCGACCTCGCCGAGCCGCGATTTGAGCCGCCGCGTCTCACTCTCCGCGGCGGACACCTGGGCCTGCCCCTCGGCGCGCACCGCGTCGGTCTCGGCCTTCGCCTTGCGTGCGGCGGCCTCGCCGCGCTTCACGTCGCTGAGCGCGGCCCGCAGCTTGCGCTCCACGGAGGCGACCTCGCGCCTGGCGGCGTCGAGCTCGGCGCGCAGCCGCTCCGTCTCGGTCCTGGTGTGGGCCCGGGCCTCGGTCAGCTCGGCGCGCAGGCGCTCCAGTTCGGCACGGGTCTCGTCGTCGGCCCGCTCGGCGTCGGCCCGCTGGGCGTCCTCGCCCGCGGCGGCGACGAGCTTCACCCAGCCGACGGGCCGCAACACATAGGCGGCCGCCGCCACATCGAGCGGGTCGGCCGCCGGCGGTGGGGACCCCGCCTCCAAGGCGGCCGCCAGCTCGGGCTGCGCGTCCCGCAGCCGCTCCCCGATCCGCTGCCGGAACAGCGGGTCGCCCTCCAGGGCCGCGGCCATGGCGTTGCCGGCGAACTTCATCCGCCGGGTCGGGGTGAACCGGGCATACTGCCGCAATTGAGGCGGAAGTTCACTTACCGTCAGGCCGCCGAAGCCGTCCGACGCGATCTGCACGACCCGTCGCCGAACCCCTTCGGGCAGCGGACGGTCGAGCACCTCGGCGGCGCCGCCCTCCCCGGCCTCCCCGCCTGTGCTCTCCACCATCCGTCACCCCAATGTCGCTGTGGAGCCGCTCCTCAGGAGTCGGCGCCCGGCCTGTCCACCAGTTCCACCTGATCCACCGCGTTGCACCACCGGCAGCGCACCGACTCGATGGTCTCACTGACCACCTCGCGCTCCTCCACCTTCGGCTCACCGGCCAGGTCCAAGTGGACGTACTCGACGACCTTCGAGGACCGCGTGACGTCGAAGCGCGTCAGATTGCCGCACAAAGTGCAGCGCCAGCGAGTGGTGGCGGTCGGCAGGGGAACCGTCATCGAGTGGTGCCTTCTTCCGGATGCATACGGATTGCGTGGTGCTGCTTTATTGCCCGTAACCCTACGGCCTGCCGTACGCCGCCCGCTCCCCGCCTTGCGTCATGCTCTGTCCATGATCGGCAATGGGCGCTCCGCGATCGACAGGCTGACCGCATTCCTCAGAGGTCACCCGGCCCCGGTCACGTACGGCATCATCGCGGTCTGCTGTGTGGTCTTCGTACTGTCCCCCGCCTCGGGCCTGAACCCCGGCTACGGCACCGGGGACCAGCTGCTCGCCGCGCAGAGCGCCTACTTCGAGCGCTGGGGTGTGGTCCCGGACGAGCTGTTCGGCGGTTCGGCGCGGGCCCTGCTCACCCCTCTCACGGCGCTGTTCGTGCACGGCAGTTGGCTGCACCTGCTGGGCAACATGCTTTTCCTCTATGTGTTCGGGGCCATGGTCGAGGAACACATGGGCGGCCTCTCGTACGCCTTGTTCTATGGGGTCAGCGGATATCTGGCACTGCTCGGGTACACGTTCGCGCACGCCGATTCCGACCAGAGTCTGGTCGGCGCGTCGGGGGCGATCTCGGCGGTCCTCGGCGCGTTCCTCTTCCTGTTCCCCGAAGCCCGCGTGACGAGCCTGTTCCCCTTTCTCTTTTTCCTGCCGCTGCGGTTTCCGGCGTGGGTGGTGCTGCCGTTCTGGGTGGCGTTGCAGTGGGTGGCGGCGGGGCAGGACAGCCAGGGGCCGGGGGTGGCGTATCTGGCGCACCTCGTGGGGTTCTCCGTCGGGTTCCTGTGGGCGTGGGCGCGGTATCGGACGCGGGCTAAGGTTGAGGCGACCCATGCCACGGCCACCGAGGGAGACAGCCAGCCGTGATCACCGCGATCGTGCTCATCAAGACCAGCGTGGACCGGATCCCCGAGATCGCCGAGTCGATCGCGGCCCTGGACAACGTGAGCGAGGTCTTCTCCGTCACCGGTACCTACGACCTGATCGCCATGGTCCGGGTCGCCCGCCACGACGATCTGGCGGACGTCATTCCCGGCAAGATCAGCAAGATCCAGGGCGTCGAGGGCACGGACACGCACGTCGCGTTCCGTACGTACTCGCAGCACGACCTGGAGGCGGCGTTCGCGATCGGCCTCGACGCGTAACGCCCTCCACGGCGGCTGTATGAAGGTTTCTTCATCCGGGGCTCATCATGCCGACCGGGTACGCCGCCGAACGTGGTTGCCATGGCCTTCTCCCACCGCATGGCGGCCCTCGCCGCGGTCGTCGCGATCCCGCTCGGCATCGCGGCGACCAGCTACGCCCTGACCGAAAGCCCGGATCCCCCGAAGTCGCCGCCGAAGGTGGAGCTGGAGAGCGGCTCGCCGTCCCCGCGCCCGACGCCCAGTGACGAGACGGTGTCCCCGCCACCGGTGAGCGAGAATCCCTCAGCCGATGACAGCACGGCCAGCGCAGACGACTCGGACGACGACGGAAACGACGGAGCCGACGACCGAGGCGGCTCGGACGACGGCGGGCCCGGCGACGACGGCTGACCCGGCCCATCGGTGGGTCTCCGCGCGCGTCCGCATCCTGCTGTGGCTGCTCGTCGTGATGGCGGTGGCGCTCACCGCGGTCGCCGCCACCACCCGCTCGGTGCTGCTGCGCGATGTGGACCACCGCGTGGACCGGCTGCTCGCGCAGGAGACCGGCGAGTTCGCCAACTTCGTGCGCAGGGGCGTCGATCCGCGCAGCGGCAAGCGGTTCACCGACCCCGACCCGCTGCTCAAGCTGCACCTGGAGCGGCAGTACGCCGACCCGGACGAGGAACTGCTCGGCCTCGTCGACCGCGGCGCGGGCCGCACCCCCGCCAAGAAGGAGCAGTCGCGGGCCCCGGACGTCGACCACCCGCTCGCCCGGGACCCGGCGGGCCTGCGCGCCGTCCTCGGCTCCCCCGACGCCACCGGCACCCTGGACCGCCCCGGCGGCGTGATCCGCTGGTCGAAGGTGGAGATCGGGGCGGGTGAAGGCCGGCCCGCGGCGGCGTTCGTCGTGGCCTTCCACCCGGAGCGCGAACAGGCCAAGGCGGAAGGCGTCTTCCATATGCTGCTCGCCATCTCCGGGGTGGCGCTGCTGATGACGACGGGCATCGGCTGGGCGGTCGCGGGCCGCATCCTGCGTCCCGTACGCCTCGTGCGCACGACGGCCGCGCAGCTCACCGAGCAGGACCTCACCCGGCGCATCCCGGTGCAGGGCCGGGACGACATCGCGGCGCTCGCCGAGACGTTCAACGGGATGCTCGACCGCCTGGAGCGGGCGTTCGCGGCGCAGCGCGAGTTCGTCGACGACGCCGGGCACGAGCTGCGTACGCCCATCACCATCGTCCGCGGCCATCTGGAGCTGATGGGGGACGATCCGCGCGAGCGCGAGGAGACGGTGCGGATCGTGATGGAGGAGCTGGACCGGATGAGCCGCATCGTCGAGGATCTGCTGCTGCTCGCGAAGGCCGAGCGCCCGGACTTCGTGGCCCCGGAGCCGGTGCAGCTCGCCGAGTTGACCGCCGATGTCTTCGTCAAGGCCAGGGCGCTCGGCGAGCGGGACTGGCAGCTGGCCGAGGTCGCCGACACCGAGGCCGGGCTCGACCCCCAGCGGATCACGCAGGCGATGGTCCAGCTCGCGCAGAACGCGGTGCAGCACACCGTGCCGGGCCAGCGCATAGGAATCGGCTCGCGGCTCGTGCGCGAGCGGATCGAGCTGTACGTCGCCGATGCCGGGCCAGGTGTCACGGACCAGGACGCCGCGGTGATCTTCGAGCGGTTCCGGCGGGGCACCGCGCGGCGCGGCTCGCGCGGCACAGGCGCCGGGCTCGGCCTCGCCATCGTCCAGGCCATCGCGCAGGGCCACGGCGGCCACGCCGAGCTGGGCCGTACCGAAGGCGGTGGAGCGACCTTCACCCTCGTACTCGACCGGACGGAGCCGAAATGAACCGCATCCTGATCGTGGAGGACGAGGAGCGCATCGCCTCCTTCGTGGAGAAGGGGCTGCGCGCCGGCGGCTTCACGACGACGGTCGTCGGGGACGGCGACTCCGCCCACGACTACGCCCTGACCGGCGGCTTCGACCTGATCGTGCTCGATATCGGGCTGCCGGGACGGGACGGCTTCACGGTCCTGCGGCAGCTGCGCGAGGCCCGCGTCACGACGCCCGTGATCGTGCTGACCGCGCGGGACTCCGTGCGGGACACGGTGGCGGGCCTGGAGGGCGGCGCCGACGACTGGATGACCAAGCCGTTCCGCTTCGAGGAACTCCTCGCGCGGGTCAGGCTCCGGCTGCGGACTGCCTCCGGCACGCCTGAGGTGACGATGCTGGGGAGCGGGGAGCTCACGCTCGACCTGCGGACGCGGAGGGCGCGGGCGGAGGGGCGGACGGTTGATCTGACGGCGCGTGAGTTCGTCCTGCTTGAGCTGTTTCTGCGCCATCCCGGCCAGGTCCTGTCCCGTGAGCAGATCCTCTCCCACGTGTGGGGGTACGACTTCGATCCCGGGACGAACATCGTGGATGTGTACGTGCGGGCGCTGCGCAAGAAGCTTGGCGCTCGACATGTGGAGACGGTTCGGGGGGTGGGGTATCGGTTGCGGGAGTGAGGGTTGCGGTCGCGGGGCTCTGCCCCGGACCCCGCTGCTCAATCGCCGCAGGGGCTTGATTGGGTGAACTTCCTTTCATTTACGGCTCATTGAGGGCTCACGACGCCGCACCACGCTGAACGGCGTGACCCTGAACCTCCGCGCCGCCGCGACCCTGTGCATCGCCCTCAGCATCTGCGCGCTGCTCGTGGTCCCCGGCAACTTCCCCGGCCTGACCGGCGACGCCCGGCTCACGCTCGCCGTGTTCACCCTGGCGACCTGCGCGTGGATCGGCACGTCGATCGACGACACGTACATCGCGCTCGGCGCGGGCCTGGCGCTCACGGCGACGGGCGTGATCAGCAGCGAGACCCTCTTCGGGACCCTGGGCGACGAGACGGTGTGGCTGCTGATCTGCGCGTTCGTGCTGGCGGCCGCCGTGGCCCGCAGCGGGCTCGCGGGCCGGGCGGCGGCGTTCCTGGTCAGCGGGGCGCGCGGCGTACGGCAGCTGACGCATCTGACGACGGCGGCGCTCGTCGTCACCGCCTTCGCGGTACCGGCCACCTCGGGCCGCGCGGCGCTCGCGCTGCCCGTCTTCCTGGCCCTCGCGAAGGTGCTGGCCGACCGGCGCCGGCTGGTCGTGATGCTGGCCCTCCTCTTCCCCACGGTCATCCTGCTCTCCGCCGTCGCGACGCTGATCGGCGCGGGCGCGCACCTCATCACGGTGTCCGTGCTGTGGGAGGCGACGGGCGAACGGATCGGCTTCACGCAGTGGCTGCTGCTCGGCCTGCCGCTCGCGATCGTCTCCTCCCACCTGGCGGCGGAGGCCGTCCTGTTGACGACGACGCGGCGCGCGGACCGCAAGGGCCCGGTGCGGATCACGCTCGACGAGCTCCAGGAGCACAGCGAGCATCCGGTCACAGGCCCCTGGGAACCGGCCGAGACCCGCTGCGCCCTGCTCCTCGCCACGGTCGTCGCCCTCTGGTGCAGTGAACCGCTGCACCAGGTCCCGCCCGCCGTCGTCGCGCTGATCGGCGCCGTGGTCGCGGCCTCGCCCGCGCTCGGCACCGTACGGCTGAAGGACGCGCTCGGTACGGTCCCGTGGTCACTGCTCCTGTTCATGGCGGCGACGATGGCGATGGGCGTCGCGCTCGCCGAGTCGGGGGCCGCGAAGTGGCTGGTCGGCGGGGTTCCCCTTGATGTGCCGCCGTGGCTGTTCCTCGCCGTGGTGATCGCGGTGAGCACGGCCGCCCACCTCGTCCTGCAGTCCCGCTCGGCCCGCTCCTCCGTGCTCGTGCCGCTGGTCGTCGCGGCGGCCGTCGGCGCGGGCGTCAACCCGGTCGCCGCCGCCCTCGCCTCCACCGCCGCGGCGGGCTTCTGCCACACGCTCCCCGCGTCCGCGAAGCCGGTGACGCTGTTCGCCCAGATACCCGGCGTGCCCACCTACACCCCGCGCGACCTGCTGCGGCTCTCCGCCGTCCTGGCCCCGCTGACGGCCGCAGCCGTCCTGCTGTGCGCGCTCACGCTGTGGCCGCTGCTCGGCGTTCCCGTCCGATGAAGCCGAACCCACCCTGGAGACCCACGTGTTGAGCCATTTCGCCATCGCCCCCAGCGGCTTCAAGGAGTCGCTGTCCGCGGGCGCCGCCGCCGAGGCCATCGCCGCGGGCGTACGCCGCGTGGTCCCGGACGCCGAGACCGACCTCATCCCCCTCGTGGACGGCGGCGAGGGCACGGCCCGCGCGCTGGCCGCCGAGGGCGGGGGCCGGCTGGTCGCG
>NZ_JAOZYC010000038.1:0-8536 GCF_035798155.1 Streptomyces endophyticus
GCTCGCCTGGACCGGGCAGCCGGTGCCCGCGCGGGCCGGGGAGGGGCCGCGCAGGCTCGCCGCCGCCGTGCGGAGCGGGGAGGCGCCCGGCGCGCTGCCCGCACCCGCCCGCGCCGACGCGGGGCTGCGGGCCCTTGACGAGGCGCTTCTGCGGGCCGCCGAGGCGTTCGACGGCGCCGGTGTCCGGAGCGTGGTGGCCGGACGGCGCCCGCCCGAGTCCGGGACCGGGCTGCTGGACAAGGTCGTCGGGCCCGCGGCGGCCCGCGTCGGACTGCGCTTCGGGGCCGGTGTCCAGCTGCCGGCGGGCCGGCGGCGCGCGTCCGTGGGCGGGGTGCTGCGCAGGGTGGCCGGTCCCGCCGGGCGCGAGTACGGCGTCCGGGTCGGGCTCTCCTTCGGCGCCAGCGCCGCCGTCGCCCAGGCCCTGCATCCGCTGCACTGGTACTGGCTGCCCGCCACCGCCGTCTTCCTCGTGAAGCCGGACCTCGGACCGCTCGCCTCGCGCGCGCTGTGCCGGGCCGCGGGGACCGTCGCGGGCGCCGTCCTCTTCGCGGGGCTCGCCGCTGTGCTGCCCCAGCCGCTCGGGCTCGTCGCGCTGGTCGCCGCCTGTGGGGCGCTGATCCCCGTCGCCACCCGGCACTTCGCCGCGCAGACCGCCGTCGTCACCGTCCTCGTGCTGTCCCTGGTGATGGTGGGCGGGGAGCCGCAGGCGTCCTGGAACCGGATCACCGAGACGCTGCTCGCCTGCGCCATTGTGCTGGTCGCCGGGCATCTGTCGCTGCCGGGCGGGCACCGCGGGGGCGGGGTGCGGGTGCGGCTCGCCGTCGCGCACGACGCCGCCCACGCCTACGTACGGCATGTGCTGAGCGAATCCGCGCAAGGAGCGGAGGGCGTGGAGGGCGCGCAGGCGGCGCGGGGCGCCGACCGGCACGGGCGGTGGGCGCTGCGGCGCGAGGCGTACCGGACGCTCGCGCAGGCGCGGGCCGCCGTGGACCTGGCCGCAGCCGAACTGCCGGTGCTCGCGCGGCACTCGGACGGCTCGCGGCAGGTGACCGTCGTACTGGAGCGGCTGGTCGACGCGACGACCGCGTGCGCGGTGCAGGTCGACGACACCGGGCGGGTGCCCGAGCAGCACGCGCGCAGGATCGACGTGCTGCTCGCGGAACTCGCCGCCTGACACGCACGGTTCAGGGCCGCAGATCGATCCACACGGGCGCGTGGTCGGACCCCGGCGCGTCCCGCCGGTCCTGCGGATCCCCGCCCACCGACGGCAGCGGTTCGAGCGCGGCGCCCTCCCCACGCGGCGCGCCCGTCCCGGCGCGGACGACGTGGCCGAGCAGTTCGTGCGAGACGAAGACGTGGTCGATCAGCTCGCGGTGGCCCGCGTACACCCGCGAGTACCGCTGCTCCTCGGGGATCAGCGGCGCCACGTTCCACAGCCGCTTCGCGTCGCCCTTGTCGGCGTGGTCGAAGCCGGGCGTGCCGATCTCGGAGCCGGGCGGACCCTGGAGGATCTGGGTGCTCGCGGCGGACACCTCGTCGTTGAAGTCGCCCAGGACGGCGACGCGTTCACGACGGCCGTCCTCCCCGATGAGGGTGTCCGCGAGGGCGCGTACGGTCGTCGCCTCCGCCGCGCGCCGCTCCAGCGCGTACGCCGCGTAACGTGCCCGCTCGCCCTCGTCGCGCGGCATGAACCGGCCGCCCGGGTAGCCGAGCAGCTTCGACTTGAGGTGGCAGACGGCGGCCGTGAGCCAGGTCGCCCGCGTCGAGAAGTGCACGGCGAGCACGCCCCGGCCCGCCCGGTCCGCCGTCCTGCCGCCGTCGTCCACCTGCACCGGGCGCACCGCCTCCGGGAACGCGGCCGTGTCCGCGACCACGCGCACGCCGACGTCGCCGAGGAAGCCGACCCGGATCCCGCGCTCGTCGGGGTACTGCGACAGCGTCGCCGTGTAGCGGCCGTCGAGCAGCTGCACCAGATCGTCGAGCGCCGCCGGGTCGCCGACCTCCTGCACGCCGAGAAGGGTGGGCCGGAGCCGGTTCACGGTGGCGGCGAGAGAGGCGAGTTTCGCCTCGTAAGTGGCCTTGTCACGGGGGCCGTAGGGGCCGCCGGGGCGGTAGAGGTTCTCCAGGTTCCAGGTTCCGACGAGCATGGCGTGCTCCGTCCTCTGGCCGGCCCGGACGGGCCGGGGCGGCCAGCGTGCCAGCGGCTCCGCCGGGAGGACAGCGCTCCTTCAGAAAATCAGGGCCCCTTCGGGGAATCAGGGCTTGTTCAGAAAAACTTCCGCCGCAGCGATGAGTTCCGCACGGCCCCGCGGTCACCCCTGACGAGAGACACGACCGGAGGAGGAACCATGGGGCTGCCGAAGGTGGTCACGCGCGAGGAGTGGCGCGTCGCGCGCGAGGAACTGCTCGCCCTGGAGAAGGCGGCGACCCGGGCGCGGGACGCGCTGAACACACGGCGGCGCGAGCTGCCCATGGTCGAGATCGACAAGTCGTACGTCTTCGAGGGCCCGGACGGGAAGTCGGAGCTGCTCGACCTGTTCGATGGACGTCCCCAACTCGTCGTCTACCACTTCATGTTCGCGCCCGACTGGGACGCGGGCTGCCGCAGCTGCTCCGGATTCCTCGACCAGATCGGGCACCTGGCCCATCTGCGGGCCCGTGGTACGGAGTTCGCGGCGGTGTCCCGCGCGCCGTTCACCCGGATCCTGCCGTTCAAGGCACGGATGGGCTGGACGGTTCCCTGGTACTCGTCCCATCTCAGCGATTTCAACCAGGACTTCGGCGCCACGTACGTGGACGAGGACGGCACCCTCCAGGAGCAGCCCGCGATCAGCTGCTTCCTGCGCGAGGGGGAGCGGGTGTTCCACACGTACTCGACGTTCGCCCGCGGCATGGACCACATCGGGTTCACCACGAACCTCCTGGACCTCACCGCTCTCGGCCGCCAGGAGGAGTGGGAGAAACCGGAGGGGCGCGCGTCGGCTCTCGGGGCGCCCGCGGGCAGTGCGCGGGTGCGCTATCACGACGAGTACGTCGACTGAGGCCCGCCGGGACCTCCGCCCGTACGACCTGACCTCGTCTCAACTCGGTGTCATTCTCGTCACGTTGCGAGCCGGAACCGCCCCTGTCAACGTTCTCCCTCATGAAGCGCCCGGACGCGCCGGGCGCCGCACATCGGCACGATCACGGGGGCAGGGACGAGCGATGATCAACGGACGAGTGGTGTTGCAACGTTTTCCGGCGGGCGGCCCCCGCGGCTCCTGGCCCGCGGAGGAGTACGCGAACCGGCGCCGTCAGGAGGGCCAGCCGGCCGAAGTGGTGATGGACCTGGCGACGGACGCGTTCCTGGTGATCGTGCGGGGGCCGGTGGCCGAGCCCGTGGGCTGACTCCCGTCCGTGGAAGGCGACTTACGACGCGCCGACCAAGGCGATTTACGAAGCGCCGACCGAGCGTGACCACACCGGCGTGGTCCCCGTGACCCGGCACAGCGCGAGGTACAGCGGAATCGGCGGCGTGTACGGCACCGAACCCTCCGGACAGTGCACCAGTGCGGGCGGCCGCGGGGCGTCGAGCACCAGGGCGCCCGCCGTGTAGCACGCGGGCGCGGGCCACTCCAGGGACACGTCGGAGTCCGACGGCACGAGCCACCACCAGTGCGCCCCGTCCGCGTACACACAGCCCATCCGCGGCAGGCGCTTCGCCATCGCCCGGCCGAACTCCTCGGGCACCGCGACGGCGTCGCAGCCGAGCGGCGCGGTCATGCCCGCGGGCACGCTGAGCCGCACGGGCGGCGTACGGCCCGCACGCGGAGCCTCAGCGCGCTCCGGACGCCGGGGGCGATGCCTCCGGGCCAGTCCGGCCAGCGAGTTCAAGTGCATCGTCCGCTTGCCCGTTGTCACCACGCCCATCCGATCCCGTTTCGCACATTCGTCGTTCCTCCGCCCGCCGTCCGGCAGGGGCGGGCTCTCACCAGGCCCATCCGGCGCCGTCCGATGCGCCGGGGACGGGGCCCGGTGACTGCGGTTCCTGGTCGTCGCGCGGCAGTTCGGCCCAGACGAGAAGTCCTGGGCCGGTCTCCTGGGCGCCCCACGCCGTGGCGACCGCGGCTACGAGGAGGAGCCCCCTGCCGTGTTCCTCCTCGGGCGCGACGCGGCCCACGCGGGCGTCACCGGGGATGCAGCCCTCGTCCCTGACCGCTATGCGCAGGCGGTCACCGGAGTCGTCGCGCAGCTCGCGCAGTTCGCAGTGGATGCGCCGGCTCGCGGTGTGCACGATCGCGTTCGTGACCAGTTCGGACACGACGAGGGCCGCCGCGTCACAGGTGTCCTCGCACGCGCCCCACGCACTGAGATGGGTACGCGTCACGCGCCGGGCCTGAGCGGCGGAGCCCGGGTGGGGAGCCAGTTCGAAACTGCTGCGACGGGTCGCCGACGGGTGGGCCCCTGCCGGGGTACCCGAACGGTTACCGAGCGTAGTTTCGCCGGCTTCTGTTCCTAAAGGCGCAGACGGAGTCACGCTTGCCACTATCTCCCCGCCATGAACACTTGGCAAGGGCCACTCTGAAAAGTGCAGAGTGGCGTATGCCGTGTGGAGTGGGCATGGCAGACTGCTCGCAACAGCGCGCCACGCGGCCCTCATCGGGGGCGAATCGCAGGGAAACGGCCGGTGAGGGACGTCTTTCGGGCCTTTTTCCGCGATGAAAAGTGGCGGGATTCAGACATCGGGACTACTGGGAGGTAGGGGGCGTGAGCGAACCTCGGTCCGCGCCGACGGTCGGCCAGGTCGTTCTCGGCCGCCGCCTGCAGGACCTTCGCGAGGGCGCCGGGCTCAAGCGCGAGGAGGCCGCGAAAGTACTCCGCGTGACCGCCGCGACGATCCGCCGCATGGAGACCGCCGAGGTCTCGCTGCGGATCCCGTACGTCCAGCTGCTCCTGAAGTCCTACGGCGTCGCGGACGACGAGACCTCCTCCTTCATCCAACTCGCGGAGGAGGCGAACAAGCCGGGCTGGTGGCAGCGGTACCACGACATCCTGCCCGGCTGGTTCTCCATGTACGTGAGCCTGGAGGGCGCGGCCCGGCTCATCAGGTCCTACGACCCGCACTTCGTGCCCGGCCTGCTGCAGACCGAGGACTACGCGCGCGGGGTGCTCGAGTCCGGGGCCATAGGCCGTGCGCTCGCCGAGGACCCGGACGTCGTCGAGCGGCACGTCGCCCTGCGGTTGCAGCGTCAGGCCCTGCTCACCCGCGAGGACGCGCCCCGCCTGTGGGTCGTGATGGACGAGACCGCCCTGCGCCGCCCGGTCGGCGACGCGGACGTGATGCGCGCCCAGATCGACCGGCTGCTCGAAGCGATGGATCTGCCGAACGTGACGCTCCAGGTCGCGGAGTTCGCCGCGGGCCCGCACCCGGGCACGTACGGACCCTTCGTCCTGTTCCGATTTGCCATGTCAGAACTGCCGGACATGGTCTACAGCGAGTACCTGACAGGCGCGGTCTACCTCGACGCGCGCCCCGAGGTGGCCACCCACCTCGAAGTCATGGACCGCATGGCGGCGCATGCCGCGACGGCGCAACGCACAAAGGAGATCCTCCGCGATCTCCGCAAGGAGCTGTGAATGGACTCGATCAAGGACCGAATACGAGGCGTCGACGGCGAGCCGATCTACAACGGCATGCCCGCGCGCGAGCTCGGCGGCGAAGGCTGGCACAAGCCGTGGAGTGGCGGCAACGGAGGCAACTGCCTCGAAGCCATGAAGCTGGCCGACGGGCGCGTCGCCGTACGTCAGTCCTCGGACCCGGACGGGCCCGCGTTGATCTACACCATCGGTGAGATCACCGCGTTCATCGAGGGAGCGAAGTCGGGGGCGGCGGACTTTCTGCTGTCGTGACGCGCCGCGGGTCGCCCGCGTTCAGGTGAGCGGTCCGGGTGGTCCGGGCCGCTCAGACGGTCATCGGGCGGTCGTGCGCCCCGATCGGCTCCGGCAGCTGCGTCCGCCCCGTCAGCCAGCGGTCGACCGCGGCGGCCGCCGCCCTTCCCTCGGCGATCGCCCACACCACGAGCGAAGCGCCGCGCCCCGCGTCACCCGCGACGAACACGCCCGGCACACCCGTCGCGAAGGCGGCGTCCCGCGCGAGACGGCCCCGCTCGTCGACCCCGAGGCCCAACTGGTCGATGAGGCCCCCGGCTTGACGCTCGGGACCGTGGAAGCCGAGCGCGAGCAGCACCAGATCGGCGGGCAGTGTCCGCCCCGTTCCCGGCAGCGGTCGGCGCGCCGCGTCCACCTCCACGAGGTGCAGCGCGCGCACATGTCCCGCGGCGTCCCCTGTGAAGCGCAGCGTGGAGGCGGCGAAGAGCCGGGCGTCCGCGTCGGCCGCCGGGGCCGTGCGCAGCTCACCGGCCTCCTCGTGCGCGGCGGAGAGCCGGTACAGCTTCGGGTACGTCGGCCACGGCTCGGCGTCCTCGTCACGCGCCTCGCCCGGCCTGTCGTAGATGTCCAACTGGGTGACGGACGCGGCCCGTTCGCGCACCGCCGTGCCGAGGCAGTCGGCGCCGGTGTCGCCGCCGCCGACGATGACGACGTGTTTGCCGGTGGCGGTGAGCGGCGACTCCTGCGTCTTCTGGATGGCCTGTGGGGTGTTCTTCCCGTTCTCGTACGCGCGGTTGGCCCACGGCAGGTACGTCATCGCCTGCTCGACGCCCGCCAACTCCCGTCCGGGTACGTCCAGTTCGCGCCATTTCGTGGCCCCGGTCGCGACGATCACGGCGTCGTAGCGGGACCGCAGGTCGGCGGCTTCGAGGTCCCGGCCGATCTCCGTCGACGTACGGAACCGCACGCCCTCTTTGGTCAACTGGTCGAGTCGGCGGTCAAGTTGGCGCTTCTCCATCTTGAACGCGGGGATCCCGTAGCGCAGCAGCCCGCCCGGCCGGTCGTCCCGCTCGTACACGGCGACCGTGTGCCCGGCCCGCGTCAGCTGCTGCGCGGCCGCGAGTCCGGCGGGGCCCGAGCCGACGACGGCGACGGTCAGACCGCTGTGCCGCTCGGGCGGCTGCGCGGACACGAAGCCCTCGTCCCAGGCCCGGTCGGCGATGGCGACCTCCACGTTCTTGATGGTCACGGCCGGCTGATTGATGGCGAGGACGCAGCCCGCCTCACACGGGGCCGGGCACAGGCGGCCGGTGAACTCCGGGAAGTTGTTCGTGGCGTGCAGCCGCTCGCTCGCCGCCTGCCAGTCGTCCCGCGAGACCAGGTCGTTCCACTCGGGGATCAGGTTCCCCAGCGGGCACGCCTCGTGGCAGAACGGGATCCCGCAGTCCATGCAGCGGTCGGCCTGCGCTTCGATGATGGGCAGCAGGCCGCCGGGGACGTACACCTCGTCCCAGTCGCGGACCCGCTCCCCGACGGGGCGGCGCGGCGCCTCCCGCCGGGACGTGGTGAGGAAGCCCTTGGGGTCGGCCATGGCCGTCTCCCTACGCCGTGACTACTGGCTCTGGCTCTTTTCGTCACGATACGTCGGGTGGGCGCGGGCCGCCCCAGCTCACGTCGGGGCTCATGTCAGGGTTCACGTCAGGGCGAGCACGAACAGCAGCGAGGCGGCGGCTCCCGTCGCCGCCCGTACGTGGTTCCACCGCACCCACTCGACGAGATACGTCCGCCACTGCGCGGTGCTGCCCTCGGACTCCTCGGCGCCGGAGAGGCCGGCGAGCGCCGCGTTGCGCGGCACGTTCGCCAGGACCGTCACGCCGAAGGAGCCCGCCAGATACAGCGCGCAGCCGAGCAGCAGCTCGATGGTGCCCGCGTCGGGCCAGAGCACGAACGTCACGACCGCGATCACCGCGCACAGCACCGCCGCGCCGAGGAAGACGACCATGAACGGCGGCGTGAGGGCGGCGACGTTGATGGCGTTCATCGCGGTGATCCCCTGCGCGGCGGGCAGCGCGCCCAGCCCGCGCATCACGAATGTGGAGAACGCGATGAACACCCCTGAGCTCACCCCGCACCAGACCGCCCCCAGCACGACCAGCACGAAATACGGTCCCTCGATCATGCGCTCCCCCCTATCAAGAGGGATCATGCCGCAGTTTGTCGGTTGTGGACAGTGATTTCACGATTACATTGAGCGAACGGTGCCGGTTGTGGCGGTTCTGTGGAGTACGGTGGGAGCGGCGCGGCCGTCGGGTGTGGCGGGTGCGGTGGATGGGGCGGGAGCGGTGCGTGTGGCGGGTGCGGTGGATGGGGCGGGAGCCGGTCCCTGCCACTCGTTCAGTACCGCCGCCACGGCCTCGGCCACCCGCGACCGCGCCTCCCTCCGGGGTACGCCCTCCATCAGCAACCGGTCGTAGGGCGTGTCCACATGGCGCACGGCAGCCCGCACCGCGGCCGCGACCGCACCCTCCGAAAGCGCCCGCCCCGCCGCGCTCCGGCCCACCCGCCCGCTCCCGCGCGCCCCGGCATGCGCGGCGATCGCCGCCGCCCGGTCCTCCGGGCAGCCGGGGAACAGCAGCCGGATCCGCGCCGCGAACTCCGCCACGAACAC
>NZ_JAOZYC010000039.1:0-7030 GCF_035798155.1 Streptomyces endophyticus
CGCCTTGCGATCGCACGCACCAGACGCCGCGGCGCCGCCCTTCGGGCGACGACGGGAGTTTGACGACAGGCCCTAGGTCATGTCGCGCATCCGCTCGATCTCGGTGGTCTGCTGCGCGATCACATCGTCGGCCATCTCTTCCACCTGCACGTTGTTCCCGCCGCTCTTGACCTCCGTGGCCATCGTCACGGCCCCCTGGTGGTGCGTGATCATCAGCTTCAGGAACAGCTCGTCGAACGCCTCGCCCCGGGCGGCCCGCAACTTCTTCAGCTGCGCCTCCGTCGCCATCCCCGGCATCGTGTCGTGCGCCTGGTGGCCGTCGGGAGCGGTGTCGCGGCCGTACTTCTGCAGCCAGCCGCGCATCGTCTCGATCTCCGGCCCCTGCGCGGCGGTGATCCGCTCGGCGAGCCCCTTGACCTGCGCCGACCGGGCCTGCTTCGGGGCCAGTCGGGTCATCTTCAGGGCCTGCTCGTGGTGCGGGATCATCATCTGCGCGTAGGTGACGTCGGCGGAGTTCGGGGTGTCGTCCGCACCGCGCCGCTTGGCGTCCTTGGCCGACAAGGTCTCGGCCGCGCCGCCCGGCTTGCCCGGCGCGATGACCGAAGGTCCTTCGGACACACGGGAGTTGGCCTTGCCCGCGTCGTCCGAGCCGCCCGAGTCGCACCCGGTCAATGCCAGCGCCGACACCGCCGCCAGCGCGGCGGCGGCAACTTTCATGACGATTGCGTTGCCACCTATTGATCTGTGCATGAGGAAGACGATACTCGGGGAGATCCGTGAATCGTTCACGTACGAGCGAAGTCACAGCCACCCAAGGAGACAACAGTGACCCTGTACTCCCCCCGAACACGGCGCAGACGCCTGGGAGTTGCCACCGCGGCGGCCGGACTCCTCGCGGCGCTGCTCGCCGCGGGCCCCGTCTCGGCGACGCCCGACCCGGGCGACAAGTCGTCCGCGCCCAAGAGTGTTTCGAAGAGCACCGAGGCCGAGGTCGAGAAGGCGATATCCGCCGGCGACATACCCGGCCAGGACGAGATCGTCCACTCGGACAACATCCAGCACGTCACCAACATCCCCAAGGACGCGCTGCCCGGCACCAACTCGGACCTCGCCTTCCAGGGCAAGTACGCCTTCGCCGGGAACTACGATGGGTTCCGCGTCTTCGACATCAGCGACCCGAAGGCACCGAAGACGGTTGCCCAGGTGCTGTGTCCCGGCTCCCAGAACGACGTCTCCGTCTCCGGGAACCTGCTGTTCCTGTCCACGGACAGCTCCCGCAGCGACGACTCCTGTGCCTCCACCACCCAGCCGGCGACCGAGAAGTCGTCCTGGGAGGGCATGAAGGTCTTCGACATCAGCGACAAGAAGAACCCGAAGTACGTCTCCGCCGTCGAGACCGCGTGCGGCTCGCACACGCACACCCTGGTGCCGGAGAAGAAGAACGTCTACGTGTACGTCTCCTCGTACTCGCCGAGCGCGACGTTCCCCGACTGCAAGCCGCCGCACGACGGCATCTCGGTCATCAAGGTGCCCCGCAACGCGCCGCAGAAGGCGGCCGTGGTGAACTTCCCGGTCCTCTTCCCCGGTGACGGGGAGGACGGCGGCGGCAACCCCGGCGCGCCCACCAACCCGGGTGTCTCCAAGACCACCGGCTGCCACGACATCACGGTCCTGCCCTCCAAGGACCTCGCGGCGGGCGCCTGCATGGGCGACGGCATCCTGTTCTCCATCGCGGACCCGGAGAACCCGAAGGTCATCGACCAGGTCCAGGACAACGTCAACTTCGCGTTCTGGCACTCGGCGACCTTCAACCAGAAGGCCAACAAGGTCGTCTTCACCGACGAGTTGGGCGGCGGTGGCGCGGCCACCTGCAACGAGGCCATCGGCCCGGACCGCGGCGCCGACGGCATCTACGACATCACCGGCAAGGGCGACAAGCGCAAGCTCGTCTTCAAGAGCTACTTCAAGATCCCGCGCCACCAGGCCGACACCGAGAACTGTGTCGCGCACAACGGCTCGCTGATCCCGGTCAAGGGCAAGGACCTCATGGTGCAGGCCTGGTACCAGGGCGGCGTCTCCGTCTGGGACTTCACCGACTCCGCCAAGCCCAAGGAGATCGGCTACTTCGAGCGCGGCCCGCTCACCACGGACAAGATGACGACGGGCGGCTCCTGGTCGGCGTACTACTACAACGGCTACATCTACTCGAACGACATCGCGAAGGGCTTCGACGTCCTGAAGGTCAGCGATGCCCGCACCGACCCGGCGAAGAAGATCCGCCTGGGTGAGCTGAACGTCCAGACGCAGCCGGACTACTTCGGCTGACCGGTCCGCTCGCCGTTGACGGCCGGTGACAGCGGCTCGAAGTAGCGCGAGAAATCGGCCGGTCTGCCGTGAGCGGGGCTCTCGTCGGACGACGCGTCATCCTCGTCGTCCGGCGGGAAGCCCCACTGCCACTCCAGGTCGTAGCGGCGGAACAGCTCGGCGCGCAGCGCCGTCATCGACATCGGCACGCCGGGCACCAGGATCGAGAACACGGCGCCCATCAACAGGGCGCGCAGCAGCGGATAGTCCGTGTCGACGTCGAGCGTCCCGTGCCGCACGACGGTGTCCCGCAGCAGTGCCGCGAGCCGCTGCTGCTCCGGGCACTGCACAAAGCCCTCTGCCTGCAGGATCCCCGCCATGTGCGTGCGCATCAGGACGGGTTGGTCGCGGGCGAGGCCGAGGATCGCGTCGATCGCACGGGCCAGCCGCTCGTCCCCGTCGTCGAGTCCGGGCCGCGGCGCCCGCTCCAGCGTCTCCTCCAGGGTGCGGTGCATCAGCCGGTGCACGGCGGACTGCAGCAACTGCCGCTTGCCCGGGAAGTAGTACGAGACCAGACCGCGGGCCGAACGAGCGCGGTCCGCGATGTCGCCGAGCGTCGTCGCGTCGTACCCGCGCTCCCCGACGAGCTCCAGCGTCGCCTGCAGGAGCCGTTCGCGGGAACGTCGGCGCAACTCCTCATTGACCGATGCGCTGCGGGGGGACATTCTTGACTCCTGCGTTGACTGGCTCTCAGCCAACTATACTCAGCGCTTCCCGGCCACCGGCCTGTTGGGCGCGGTGCGCGCGGGAGGGCCGGCCGTATTCGGGCGACGCGGGGGATCGTCCGAATACGGCTGTGTCATGCGCGGCGGCGTCGGACGAGGGCGGCTCAGATCAGGCCGAGTACCGGCCGCAGCCCGTCAGGACGGGCCTCGGCCGGCAAGTGGTCGACGAAGTGCACCGCGCAGCCCAGCTCCGCGGCCCCGCCGTCCGCGTGCCGGTCGTCGCCCACCATCAGCGCGTCACCGGGCGCCACGCCCAACTCCTCGCACGCCGCCGCGAACAGCCGCGGATCCGGTTTCGTGACCCCGTGCCGGTACGACAGGACGTACGCGTCGACGAACGCGTCGAGGCCGTGCCCCGCGAAGACCGGGCGCGGGTCCCAGCCGATGTTGCTGACCACGGCCACCGGGACGCCACGCTCGCGCAGCCCTGCGAGCACCTCGCGGGCGTCCGGGTAGGGCCGCCAGGCGGCGGGCGTCATGTGCCGGTCGTACAGGGCGTCGTAGAGCCGCTCGTCGGGCAGCGGCACCTGGCGGGCGAGGCCCGTGTACGCGGCGCGGTGCCGCGAGGCGTCCACGTCGCGGACGGCGACGAGCTCCGCGAGGTGCTCGGGCACGTTCACCTGATGCGTGCTGCCGCCCGGCAGCGCCCCCGCCGCCTCCAGGCCCTCGGCCGCACGCGTGAACTCGTCGGCTGACAGCGCGAGTTCCCTCTCGTCGAGCACGGCGCGCAGCCAGGACTCGGTGGATTCGATACGGAAGAGCGTTCCGGAGAAGTCGAACAGCACGGCTTTGATCGTCATGCCGTCGATCCTCCGGTGTGCCGAACGCCCTGGTCAAGCACGAGCGTTGGCCCCGACCCACCTGCCGTACGCCGCCGTGGACACCACCACCGTCAGCGCCCCGAGCAGCCAGCCGCCCAGCACGTCCGACGGCCAGTGCACCCCCAGCCACAGGCGCGTCAGGCCGACGCCGAGCACCGACACCACGGCGAGCGTGAGCGCGGTGCGCCACAGCGTGCGCCCGGCCCCGTACCGCCGCAGCAGCCACAGGACGAGCGCGCACACCACGGTCGCCGTCATCGCGTGTCCCGAAGGGAACGCGGCGTAGTGCGCCGAGTCCACCGGGTCGCGCCACACTGGGCGTGGCCGGTCGACGGCCGCCTTCAGGCCCTGTTGCAGCAGTGTGCCGACCAGGCAGGTGGCCGCCACCCAGCCCGCGAGCAGCCAGTCCCGCAGCCGCCAGACGAGGGCCAGCACGATCACCGCGCACAGCACTCGCATCGTCCAGGGGTCCCACACCCAGTCGGTCAGGACGCGGTTGACGCGTGTGACGCCGGGTTCGGCGAGGGCCCGGCCGTGCAGCGAGCGGGCGACGTCCCGGTCGAGGCGCATCAGCGGACTCCACCGAAGCGCCACCGGGACGAGCAGGAGTACGGAGGCCACGGTCAGTGCGATGGTCAGCGCGAGGACGGCGGATCGGGGGCGTCGGGGCGGGGAGTCGAGCCGTACCGGGTGCATGGGGACGATCCTCGCCCATCGGGCGCCGTGCGGGCCATCCCGGTGGCCGCAGCGGCGTGGTGCTATCCCAGTGCCCGCAACGCGGGAACGAAGGTGACCAGGAGCGGGATGAGCGGGATCAGCGCCGCGGCCGCCGTCAGGCGCAGCCGGTGTCCGGGGGTCAGGCGGGAGGGCGGCGCGAGCAGCCGGTGCACGCGCTGCGGGACCTGTGCGTGCGGCGTCGGGCAGGGCCCGAACACTCCACGGTCCTCGTTGAGTTCGACCAGCGCGAGGGCGATGCTCATGCGCCCGAAGCGCCGCGAGGCGACGTCGTCCGCCGCCAGCTCCACCAGGCGGTGCATCTCGTTCCGAAACGAGGCGAACACCAGAACCTGCGGAAAACCGGATGCCAACGCGCCCGAACAGTGCAACAGCCAGTCGTGCCGCCAGCGCGCGTGACCCATCTCGTGCGCGAGCACCGCGTCCAGTTGACGCCCCTTCAGGCGCTGCAACGCGGCTGTGGTGATGACCAGTTGGGGCGTCGTGCCCGACATCCACCAGGCGTCGGGCCGCTTGCCCTCCAGGATGACGAGACGGTCGGGCCCCGGCTCCTCGCCCGGCAACAGCGGTGCGCGGTCCAGCAGTTCGGCCCGCCTCGCACGCCGCCTCGCCCGCGCGTTCCGTACCTCGCGCACCAGCATCGCCGCCGTCCACGCCCCGCCCAGGGCGAGCGTCACCGCGACGGTCGCCGCCCACGGCCCCGCCGCACGCAGCGCGTACGCGTCCACGACCCCGTGCGGCGCCGCGGCGAACACATGGCCGCGCACGGCGCCCCAGGCAGCCGCCGCGCTCAACGTCATCGACAGGGCGCAGCACAGCAGCACGCCCGCCACCACGCACTGCCACGCCCACAGCGCGACGATCGGCTCCCGCTCCGTCCAGTCCGCGCGCGCGAGCAGCCTCGGCGCGACCAGGGCGGCAAGGGCGCCGAGCAGCAACAGTGCTACGGGGACCGTCATGGCCGTCACCCTATGAGGCCCGCGCTACCCACGGGTATGGCCTGGCGCGCCAAGTGACGCACGCCACGGTTTCGTTGATCGGCCCGCTACATCGTCAGCAGCATCGCGACCATCCCGATCCCCATCGAGAGCCGGCACGCCCGCGCCAGTTCCGGGCGGTCGCCCCAGCCGGCGACGGCCGTCGGGCCGGTGGCCGTTGTGGCCGGCGCGGCGGGAACGAGGCGGGCGCCCGACCACAGGACGTAGACCGTGAAGTAGAGGAGGAGAGCGCCCGTGAGAGCAGGGGCGCCCGCGCCGCCGTGGTGCGCGTGGGCCTCCGGGCGGACGGCCATCGCCACCGCCATGTACGCCATGGCGAACGTGCCCACCAGGTGATGCAGGTGATGGGTTCCCGTCCGGGCGGCCCACAGGGCACGGAGCGCGGCGGCCCCGAACACGCTCGCGTACAGCAGCCACGCCCAGTGCGGGGGCGTGAGCACCGCCGCCGGGACGGCCATCAGCGCCATCCCGAATCCCATCAGGGCCTCGCCGCCGGCCGTGCGGCGCTGCTCCTCGACGCCGCTGCGCAGGCGCAGCAGGCAGTACGCGCCGGTCGCCGCGCACAGCGCGACCAGCAGCCAGGCGGCCGAGAGCGGTCCGTGCACCGGGTCCCCCATCTTGTCCGTCTCGTCGTCGGTGTCCGTCAGGGAGATGCCCAGGCGGACAGGGGCGTATGGCGGCGCAGGGGAGCACGGGTGGTCGCGCGGGTGGATTGTGCATCCGGTCACGATGGATCGTTTACGTGTAAAACACCTGCTAAGGTTTTCTTATGAGCAGCACACCACCGACACCTCGCACCCCCGCCGTCCATCGCCTCCCGCTCGCCGGAGTGCTGCGCCTCAACAAGCCGTCGGACGTCTGGCTCAAGCCCGCGACCAGCGTGGTCGTCGCCACCGCGATACCGAACATGGCGCTGCTCGCCCTGGGCCGGCTCGACCTGGCCATGTACACGATGGCGGGCAGCCTGTGCGCCCTGTACGGGCACAACCTCCCGTACGCGGCACGCGCGCGTGCGCTGGCGTGGGTGGTCGCCGGGATGCTCGCGAGCATCACCGTCGCCCTGGTCTCCGCCTCGCTGACCTCGTCCGCTGCTGTCCTCGTCGCCATCGGCGCGCTGCTCGCCGCCGTACAGAAGACGCTGTGCGACGCCACGCGGATCGGGCCGCCCGGACCCCTGATCTTCACGTTCATTAGCTCCGCGACGCTGTTCGCCCCACAGACCCTCGGGCAGGTGCCGGGCCACCTGGCGCTGACGCTGGCCGCCGGTGCCGTGTCCTGGATCGTGGGCATGGCCCCCGCCGTCGTCCGCCCCCACGGGCCCGAGCGCCGCGCCACCGCCCGCGCGCTGAACGCCGCCGCCGCGTACGTCGAGCGGCCCGAGCACGCC
>NZ_JAOZYC010000040.1:0-6699 GCF_035798155.1 Streptomyces endophyticus
CGGCTCTCCCCCGCGGCGGTGTCCCGGTGTGCCGCGGTGACGAGCCGGCACAGTTCGGCCCAGCCGTCCGCGCCGCCCTGGGCGAGGAACGCCACGCGCTGCGCCGACTCGTCGACGAACGCGCCGCCTCTGGCCGGTGCGCGCCGCCGTTCGTTGCGCTCGGCTCCCGCGGCCGTCTCAGGGGGCGCGGCCACGGCGAGGTCCACCCCGAACAGTGGCCGGATGCCGACCCGGCCCGCGGCCTTGGCGAAGCGGACGGCGCCGCCGAGGGTGTCCCGGTCGGTCAGGGCGAGGGCGTCGAGGCCGCGCTCGGCGGCGCGCTCGGCGAGCGCGTCCGGGTGCGAGGCCCCGTACCGCAGGGAGAAGCCTGAGGCGGTGTGCAGATGCGTAAAGCCCCGCATCCGAACCACCTCGCCACTACTCCCCCCTCTGTACGACCTGCCACACCAGCCTCATCAGGGCCGATGACCTCACCGTAAACCATGTTCGAATATTTGTGCGAGTCGAAACGGTCACCCGGAAACCAGCCACCCACCCGTTCGGCCCTCCCCGACTGCATGAGCCGGGGCCGCCCCCGAGCGTTGAGGCATGAAGTTCGCCGAAGAGTTCAAGAACGCCGTCACACCGAGAGCCGCGCTCCTTGTCATCGGTGTCCTGGCTCTCCAGCTCCTTTTCATCACCTCGTACGTGGGGGCGCTGCACAATCCGAAGCCGAAGGACGTCGCGTTCGGCGTCGTCGCGCCGCAGCCCGCGGCGGCGAAGCAGCTCGCGCAGCAGCTGGACAAGTTGCAGGGGTCCCCGCTCGACACGCGGGTGGTCAAGGACGCGAAGACCGCGCGCGAGCAGGTCCTGAACCGAGAGATCGACGGCGCCCTGGTGTTCCACGCGAAGGGCGCGCAGGACACCCTCTACGTCGCGTCGGGCGGCGGCACCGTCCTGGCGTCCGCGCTGGAGGGGCTGGCCACCACGATCGACGCCCAGCAGCAGCGCACGGTGAAGACCGTCGACGTGGCGCCGGCGTCGGTGCAGGACTTCGACGGCCTCTCGGCCTTCTACCTGGTCGTCGGCTGGTGCGTCGGCGGCTATCTGTGCGCCTCGATCATGTCGATCAGCGCCGGGTCCAAGCCGGCGAGCCCGCAGCGCGCCGCCATCCGGCTCGGCTCGCTCGCGGTCTTCGCGGTCGTGGGCGGAATCGGCGGCTCACTGATCATCGGCGACTCGATCCTGGGCGCGCTGCCAGGGTCCTTCTGGGGTCTGGCCGGGCTCGGCGCCCTGATCACCCTCGCGGTCGGCGCGATCACGCTCGCCCTGGAGGAACTCACCGGTGTCGTCGGCATCGGTCTCGCGGTCCTGCTGATCGTCATCGCGGGCAACCCGAGCGCGGGCGGCGCCTTCCCGCTGCCGATGCTGCCGCCGTTCTGGCAGGCGATCGGCCCCTGGCTGCCGCCGGGCGCGGGCACCTGGGCGGCCCGATCCATCGCCTACTTCAAGGGCAACGACCTCACCCAGTCCCTGCTGGTCCTGTCCGCGTGGGCGGTGGTGGGCATCGTCGCGACGCTGCTCGTGTCGGGCCTGCGCGAGAAGCGGCGGGGCGCGAAGGCCGGGCCCGCCACCGAGCCGGCCGCGGAGCCCGCCGCGTGAACTTTCCGCACCGTTCGGGCCCGGCCGCCCAGGCCAGTTCCGTCAAGCGGATGGAGCCGACGGCGCAGGCCCAGCTCGGTCCGCTCGGCCTCACCGGCTTCATCGTCGTCACGATGATCGCCACCGGTATCGACGCGGGCATCTTCCCCGAGAAGCTGGCGGCGGGCGACGTCCCCACCGTCGGCTTCCTCATCGGCGGCCTCGCCCAGCTGCTCGCGGGCCTCTTCCAGGCCCAGCGGGGCGACACCTGGCACGCCACCGTGTTCGGCGGCTTCGGCCTGTTCTGGATGGCGAAGGCCCTGATGCTGCAGTGGGTCCTGCCCTCGCTCGACCCCTCGCTGCACGGCGACACGATGGGCCTGTTCACCCTCCCCTGGGTGTTCGTGGTCTTCGTGCTGTGGCTGGCGAGCTGGCGCATCCACCTGGTGCTGCTGCTCACGTTCAGCTGTGTGCTCGTCGTCTTCGTCGCGATGACCTGCAACGGCTTCACGGGCCTCGTCGGCTGGAACCGGGTCGCGGGCTGGTCCGGGCTCGCCGCGACGGCCGGGGCGCTGTATCTGCTGGCCGGGCAGCTGATGGCGTCGACGTGGGGGCGGCCGGTCCTCCCGATGGGACGGTTCCTGGCGCCGCAGGAGCCCGTCGAGTCGTGACGGTCGCACGACCCGGCGGGCTCAACTGCTCGGCGTAGGGCCCTACTTGGTCCCGTAGTACGCCTGCCGCATCAACCGCTTCATGTCGTCGATCATCGGCATCCGCGGGTTGGCGGGCGCGCACTGGTCGGCGTAGGCGTTCATGGCCTGCTGCGGCAGGGCCTCCATGAACTCCCGCTCGTCGACGCCCTCTTCACGGAACGACGCCGGGATCCCGCACCGCTCGCGCAGCTCCTCGACGGCCCTGGCGTACGACTCCACGCCCTCTTCGGGGGTCGCCGCCGGCAGACCCAGCATCTTCGCGATGTCCTGGAGCCGCTCGGGCGCCTTGTACGTCTCGGCCTTCGGCCACGGCGTCGCCTTGTACGAGACGGTGCCGTTGTGCCGGATGACGTGCGGAAGGAGCAGCGCGTTGGTGCGGCCGTGCGCGACGTGGAAGGTGTTGCCGAGGGTGTGCGCCATCGCGTGGACGAGGCCGAGGAAGGCGTTGGCGAAGGCCATGCCCGCGATGGTGGACGCGTTGTGCATCTTCTCGCGCGCCTCGGGGGCCCTGGCGCCGTCCTTCACGCATGCTTCCAGGTTCTCGAAGATGAGCCTGATGGCCTGCAGGCACTGGCCGTCGGTGAAGTCGTTCGCGTAGACGGAGACGTACGCCTCGGTGGCGTGGGTCAGCGCGTCGAAGCCGGAGTCGGCGGTGACGGTCGGCGGCAGGTTCATCGGCAGCATCGGGTCGATGATCGCGACGTTCGGGGTGAGCGCGTAGTCGGCGAGGGGGTACTTCTGGGCGGCGGCCGGGTCGGAGATGACCGCGAAGGGGGTGACCTCGGAGCCCGTGCCCGAGGTGGTCGGGACGGCGACGAGCTTCGCCTTCTCCCCCAACTGCGGGAACGTGTAGGCCCTCTTGCGGATGTCGAAGAACTTCTCCTTCGTGTCCGCGAACTCGATCTCCGGGTGCTCGTACATCAGCCACATGATCTTCGCGGCGTCCATCGGCGAACCACCGCCGAGCGCGACGATCGTGTCCGGCCGGAAGTCCCGCATGGCGGCGGCGCCCGCCTGCACGGTGGCCAGCTCCGGGTTCGGCTCGACGTTGTCGATGACCTGCAACGTCACAGCTGTGGGGCGGGAGTTGAGGATGTCGGTGATCTTCTGGACGAAGCCGATGGCGCCCATGGTCTTGTCGGTGACGACGGTGACCCGGTGCACGTCGTCCATCTCGGCGAGGTACTTGATGGCGTTGCGCTCGAAGTAGATCTTCGGCGGGATCTTGTACCACTGCATGTTGGTGTTGCGCCGCCCGATCCGCTTGATGTTGACGAGGTTGACCGCGGAGACGTTGTTGGAGACGGAGTTGTGGCCGTAGGAGCCGCAGCCGAGGGTCAGCGACGGGAGGAAGGCGTTGTAGACGTCGCCGATGCCACCGAACGTGGAGGGCGAGTTGACGATGACGCGGACCGCCTTGACGCGGCGGCCGAACTCCTCGGCCAGTTCGGGGGATTCGGTGTGGATGGCGGCGGAGTGCCCGAGCCCGTTGAACTCGACCATCCGCGCGGCGAGTTCGAGCCCGTGCCCGGTGTCGCGAGCCTTGAGGGCGGCGAGGACCGGGGAGAGCTTCTCGCGGGTGAGCGGCTCGCTCGGGCCGACCTCCGCGCACTCGGCGACGAGGATCGAGGTGTCCTCGGGGACCTCGAAACCCGCCTGCTCGGCGATCCAGGCGGCGGACCTGCCCACCACGGCCGCGTTCAGCTTGGCGCCCGAGCAGTCGCCGCCGAAGGCGGTGGCGCCGAAGACGAACTCCTCCAGCTTGGCCTTCTCTGCGGCCGTCACCACGTGCGCGTTGAGCCGCTGAAGTTCGGCGATGCCGTCCTCGTAGATCTCCTGGTCGAGGATCACGGCCTGCTCGGAGGCGCAGATCATGCCGTTGTCGAAGGCCTTGGAGAGCACGATGTCATGGATGGCGCGGCCCAGCTTGGCGTCCTTCGCGACGTACGCGGGTACGTTGCCCGCGCCGACGCCGAGGGCGGGCTTTCCGCACGAGTAGGCGGCCTTGACCATGGCGTTGCCGCCGGTGGCGAGGATCGTGGAGACGCCCTCGTGGTTCATCAGGAGGCCCGTCGCCGCCATCGACGGCTCCTCGATCCACTGCACGCAGTGCGCGGGGGCGCCGGCCTCGACGGCGGCGTCGCGCACGATGCGGGCGGCCTCGGCGGAGCACTTCTGGGCGCTGGGGTGGAAGGCGAAGACGATCGGGTTGCGGGTCTTCAGGGCGATCAGCGCCTTGAAGGTCGTGGTCGACGTGGGGTTGGTGACGGGGGTCATCGCGCAGATGACGCCGACCGGTTCGGCGATCTCGGTGATGCCGTTGATCTCGTCGCGGGAGACGACCCCGGCCGTCTTCAGACCGCGCATCGAGTTCATGACGTGCTCGCAGGCGAAGAGGTTCTTGACCGCCTTGTCCTCGAACAGGCCCCGGCCGGTCTCCTCGACGGCGGCCTTCGCCAGGTCCCCGTGGTGGCCGAGCGCCGCGAGCGACGCCTTCTTGACGATGTGGTCGACCTGTTCCTGGTCGTACGTCTCGAACGTCGCGAGCGCTTCACGCGCTCCAGCGACCAGTTCGTCGACTGTCCCGTCGACATCCACGGCATCCACGGCATCCACGGCAGGCTCCCTCTATATCGCCTTTTCGCTGATGCCTCAATCCCACACCTCTGCGCTCCTCCGTGGGGTCGCAGAACGACCTTGACCTGCGGGACCAAGGTCCCGCGCCACCCCAAGGCAAAGGCCCCGCCCCCGGTCTCCCGGGGGCGGGGCCCAAAGGCGTCAGCCGGTCAGCCGATTTCCGTGCCCGTGGCGGAGAGCGCCTCGGTCACCGGCTGGAAGAAGGTCTCGCCGCCGGACGTGCAGTCGCCGCTGCCGCCGGAGGTGAGGCCGACCGCCGAGTCGCCGGAGAAGAGCGAACCGCCGCTGTCACCGGGCTCGGCGCAGACATCGGTCTGGATGAGACCGTTGACGATGTCGCCGTTGCCGTAGTTCACGGTGGCGTCCAGGCCGGTCACCGTGCCGTCGTGCACCTGCGTGGTGGAGCCGGAGCGGGTCACCTTCATGCCCGCGGTCGCCTCCGCCGCCTTGGTGATCTGCTGCGCGGAGCCGTTGTAGAGGTTGACCTCGCTGGGGTGGTCGACGCCGGCCGCGTACTTCACGAGGCCGAAGTCATTGTCCGGGAACTGGGAGTCGGCGTTCGTGCCGATCTCCTGGCCGCTGGAGTCCGTCCAGGTGGAGATCGACTCGGTGCAGTGGCCCGCCGTGAGGAAGAACGGCTCGCCGCCCTTGGTCACGTTGAAGCCGAGGGAACAGCGGCCGCCGCCCCCGGTGATGGCGTCGCCGCCCGCGACGAACGGCTTGAACTCGCCCTGACTGCGCTTGAGTTCGGTCATGCCGCCGAGCTTCTCGACGACCCCGGTGAGCTGGTTCCAGTCGGCGCCCTTGACCGTGCGGTCGGCGGTGACGACGACCTTGTTGGTGGCGGGGTCGACGGCCCAGGACGTGCCCGGGATGGTGGCGTCCTGCTTCAGGGTCGTCCGTGCGCCCTTCAGCTCGGCGAGGGAGTTCTGGACGACTCTGGCCTTCGCGCCGGCGGCCTGCGCCGTCTGCGCGGCGTCGTCGTTCAGGACATTGACGACGAGCTGCTTGGTCTTGGCGTCGTAGTAGCTGCCCGCCGAGTTCGCGCCCAGGTCCTTGGTCAGACTGGAGGCGAGAGTTCCGGCCTTGGCGATCGAGAGCTTCTGGGGCACCAGGTCGGGAGCGTCGGTGCTGGCGTTCGCGGTCTGGAAGGTGATGCCCGCTGCGGCCAGGGCGAAGATTCCCGCTCCAACCACGGCGGCACGCCGCTTGGGTATGCGTCGGTGCTTCAACTCACGTCCTCCTGTGGGGGGTTGGGATACCGGTCCGAGTGGGGCCGGACCGGATCCGTGAGGCTGACTGGGCCACTATCCCGACCGTCACAGGGGGCACACAAGGTCGACTTCCGGACCCGCGTTCGTCAAACGCCGTACGCCCTTCACTACTTGGTTGCGCCCCCGCACCGCACGTCGATCCCCACTGCAAACACACCGCGCACCCACGGGTGGGCGGAGGGTGAGGTCTAGTCCTGTCCGGATTTCGCCCCTGCTTGCCCGCCGTTCACCGTGGGATCGGGGACACCTGACGCGTCCTTACCCTCGAACGCGGGCGCGGGCGCCGGTGTCTCGGCCGGCCCCGGAAGCGCCCCCTCGGCGAGTTGTGTGACGGCGGCCCGCGCCGCGTGCTCCGCGTCTCCGGGCGTGGCCCGCTCAAGGAAGCGCAGCAGCTCGACCGGGAAGGGCAGCACCAGCGTGGAGTTCTTCTCGGCCGCGACCGCCACCACGGTCTG
>NZ_JAOZYC010000041.1:0-6486 GCF_035798155.1 Streptomyces endophyticus
GGCGGCCGCGGCGGGGCCCGCGGGGAACGGGGCGAGGGCCAGGGCGCCGCCCAGCGCGAGGCCGGCCGCGCCGAATTGACGCCGGGAGAGGCCGGAGATCGTCCCGCCCGTATCCGGTCTGTCCGCTGCTTCGGGTGCTCCGCTCATGGACGAGGCCCTTCTGAAAAATTCTTTCGGGATCTGCCGAGTCGGATGAAATTTCTCTGTCAGCGCTGCCTCGTGTCAACACCCGTGCGCCATGACCGGCCGGTGAAGAATCTGACGCTGCATCAGAAAAGCTCTTCCGTCGTCCGCCGTGCTGCGGCATCCTGCGCGCATGCAGACGGAACTGAGCAAGAAACTGGGGATCGAGCACGCCGTCTTCGGCTTCACGCCGTTCCCTGCGGTGGCCGCGGCCATCAGCAGGGCCGGAGGCTTCGGCGTGCTCGGTGCGGTCCGCTACACGGCACCCGACGAACTCAAACGCGACCTCGACTGGCTCGACGGACATGTCGACGGCCGGCCCTACGGCCTCGACGTCGTCATGCCCGCCAAGAAGGTCGAGGGCGTCACCGAGGCCGACATCGAGGCGATGATCCCGCCGGAGCACCGGCAGTTCGTCCAGGAGACCCTCGCCAAGTACGGCGTCCCGGAACTCGCCGAGGGCGAGGCGTCCGGCTGGCGCATCACCGGCTGGATGGAACAGGTCGCCCGCAGCCAACTCGACGTCGCCTTCGACTACCCGATCAAACTCCTCGCCAACGCACTCGGATCGCCGCCCGCCGACGTCATCGCCCGCGCCCACGAGCACGACATCCTCGTCGCCGCGCTCGCGGGCAGCGCCAAGCACGCCCGTAAGCACGCCGACGCGGGCATCGACGTCGTCGTCGCGCAGGGCTACGAGGCGGGCGGCCACACCGGCGACATCGCCTCCATGGTTCTCACCCCGGAGGCCGTGGAGGCCGTCGACCCGCTGCCGGTCCTGGCCGCGGGCGGCATCGGCAGCGGCCAGCAGGTGGCGGCCGCGCTCGCGCTCGGCGCGCAGGGGGTGTGGCTCGGCTCGGTGTGGCTGACGGTGACGGAGGCCGACATGCACTCGCCCGCCGTCACCCGCAAACTGCTCGCCGCGGGCTCCGGCGACACGGTGCGCTCCCGCGCGCTGACCGGGAAGCCCGCGCGCCAGCTGCGCACCGAGTGGACGGACGCGTGGGACGACCCGGCCGGGCCCGGCACCCTGCCGATGCCCCTACAGGGCCTGCTCGTCGCGGAAGCGGTGTCCCGGATCCAGAAGTACGAGGTGGAGCCCCTGCTCGGCACGCCCGTGGGGCAGATCGTGGGCCGGATGAACGAGGAGCGCAGCGTGCAGGCGGTCTTCGACGACCTGACGCGCGGCTTCGAGAAGGCGATCGACCGCATCAACAAGATCGCAGGACGGTGAGTACGAGTATGAGCACACCCCCCAATGGTTTCTGGGCGCAGGCCGCCGCCGACCCCGACCGCACGGTCCTGATCGCCCCGGACGGCGAACCGTGGTCGGCGGGACGCCTGCACGCCGCCGCCAACAAGATGGTCCACGGCCTGCGCGCGGCAGGCCTTCAGCGCGGTGACGCCTTCGCCGTCGTCCTCCCCAACAGCGTCGAGTTCTTCACCGCCTACCTCGCCGCCTCGCAGGCCGGCTTCTATCTCGTCCCGGTCAACCACCACCTCGTAGGGCCGGAGATCGCCTGGATCGTCTCCGACTCCGGCGCCAAGGTGCTGATCACGCACGAGCGGTTCGCCGAAGCGGCCAGGTCCGCAGCCGACGAGGCAGGCCTGCCCGACAGTCACCGGTACGCGGTCGGGGACGTCGAGAGCTTCCGCCCGTACGGCGAACTCCTCGACGGGCAGGCCGAGTCGGCGCCCGATGACCGCACGCTCGGCTGGGTCATGAACTACACGTCCGGCACGACGGGCCGCCCCCGCGGGATCCGCCGCCCGCTGTCCGGCAAGCTCCCCGAGGAGTCGTACCTCGGCGGTTTCCTCGCCATCTTCGGCGTCAAGCCGTACGACGACAACGTCCACCTGGTGTGCTCGCCGCTCTACCACACGGCGGTCCTCCAGTTCGCGGGAGCCTCCCTGCACATCGGGCACCCGCTCGTCCTGATGGACAAGTGGACGCCCGAGGAGATGCTCCGCCTCATCGACACCCACAAGTGCACGCACACGCACATGGTGCCGACCCAGTTCCACCGTCTGCTCGCCCTCCCGCAGGAGGTCAAGGACCGCTACGACGTCACGTCCATGCGGCACGCGATCCACGGCGCCGCGCCGTGCCCCGGCCACGTCAAGCGCGCCATGATCGACTGGTGGGGGATGTGTGTCGAGGAGTATTACGCGGCCAGTGAGGGCGGCGGCGCGTTCGCGACGGCCGAGGACTGGCTGAAGAAGCCGGGAACGGTCGGAAAGCCGTGGCCCATCAGCGAGTTGGCGATCTATGACGACGACGGCAACAAGCTGCCCGCCGGTGAACTCGGCACCGTCTACCTCAAGATGAACACCGGCGGATTCTCGTACCACAAGGACGAGGGCAAGACGAAGAAGAACCGCATCGGCGACTTCTTCACCGTCGGCGACCTCGGGGTGATCGACGAGGACGGCTATCTCTTCCTGCGCGACCGCAAGATCGACATGATCATCTCGGGTGGCGTCAACATCTACCCCGCCGAGATCGAGTCCGCGCTCCTCACCCACCCGGCCGTCGCCGACGCCGCCGCGTTCGGCATCCCGCACGACGACTGGGGCGAGGAGGTCAAGGCGGTCGTCGAGGTCGCGGAGGGCCGGGAGGCCGGGGACGCCCTGGCGACCGAGATCCTCACGCACTGCGAGACCCAACTCGCGGGCTACAAGCGGCCCAAGAGCGTCGACTTCATCGAGACGATGCCCCGCGACCCCAACGGCAAGCTCTACAAGCGCCGCCTTCGGGACCCGTACTGGGAGGGACGGACCAGGGCGGTCTGAGACCGCCCCGGCCCGCGCTCGTCAGCCGCGCACCCGCACCACCTTCAGGGCGGGCGACGTGAGGATGTCCTTCTCGCAGAAGCGCTCCGTGACCCACTTCTTCTTCGCGAAGAGGTGGGTCTGGTCGCTGTAGTGCGGCGAGTTCGGGTTCGAGGACTGGGAGTACGTGAGGAGGGTGCGCGCCACCGGGCAGCGCCCTCCGTCCCAGCCGACGGCCTGGATGTAGCTGGACCCGGTCGTGACCTCCGTGTAGCCGCCGCCCGCGGCGTCCCACACCGGCTCCGCCTTGTTCCACACGCCCAGCGACTCCGTGCCGCCGTGCACCGGGATACGGTCGCCGCCGCGCTTCACGAACTGGTGGTCGCCGAGCCTGGCGTCCAACGGGATGCTCGCGCCCTTCAGTTCGGCCACCGCGTCGGCGAGCGCCGTCGCGAAACCGGGCGCCTGCGTGTTCAGCGTGTTCGGCGTCCGCACCGGATCCGCCGCCGAGAACGGCACCTTCCACAGCTGGGCCGCGGGCACCGCCGCCGTCAGCTTCCGCCAGAACCGGTCGAAGAGCAGGGCGCCCCGGCTGTCGGTGTTCATGGTGCGGTCCCACTCGGCGATCACACCACAGGCGCCCGAGACGTCAACCGGCGTGCCATTGCTGCCCGTTGCCGAGCCGCCGGGCAGGGCCGCGCACGCCTTCGCGGTGTCGGCGGCCGTCAGATCGGCCGCGGGCACCCGGTTCGCGAACTGCTGCTTTTGAAGGTCCGCGACCGTCAGTCCGCCCTTGTCCGCCATCCCTGCGACGTCCTCGACGGCGCCGCGCGTCCGCATCGAGCGCTGCGTGCCGGCGTTCCCGAAGACCCGCTCGTAGCCGGTGATCGGGTGGTCCGCATTGGCGAGCCAGGCGCTGTCGTTGGAGTTCTCCGCGTACGGGGCGTCCTTGAGTACCGGCATCTTCGCCGGACCGAAGATGCCCGCCTGCACCGCGTCCTTGTCCCTGCCGAGCGAACAGTCACTCTTCGAGCCATCGAGGATCGCGACCCCCGAGGCCGGATACGTCGCCTTGCCCAGCGGCGTCGAACAGCGTTCCGCCAGCTCGTCGGTGATCCGCGGCAGCACCTGTGACTGCGTGAACAGCGAGTGGCCCGAGGAGTCCGCGGCGATGGTGTTCACCCACGGCAGGCCCTGCGCGCGGCGCAGCGAGGCGAGGACGCCGGCCGTCGAACGGGCCTTGCTGAAGCCGAGCGCCGTGTCCGAGGCGCGCAGGTTGACCGCGTTCGGGTCACCCAGGGCGTACGCCGTCGCCGCGGTCCAGGGGAGCGGGAGCTGGGCGCCGAGGTTCGTGACGATCGGGCCGTAGCGGGTCCACCACTGGGTGCGGGTCACCTCGCCGCCGCCCTTCACGGGCACCGTCACGGACCGCTTCGTCATCTTCTGCTTCTTGCCGTCGACCACGTACGCCGTCGGGTCGGACGGGTCGAGGGTGAGCTGGTGGAGGTTGAGCGTGACGCCCGTCGCGACCGTGTGGCTCCAGGCGATGTGCGCGTTGTGGCCGATCGAGATGCCGGTGGTGCCCAGCAACGAGCCGCCCATGACGTTCAGTTCGCCGGGAATCGTCTGCTGCGACTGCCAGAAGCGGCGGCCGCCCTGCCACGGGTAGTGCGGGTTGCCGAGCAGCAGGCCCCGCTTGTTCGCCGTCGCCGCGCCGCTGAACGCCACCGCGTTTGAGCCCATGTCGGAGTCGTCCTGGCCGAACAACTCGCGGGCTGCGCGCGCGACATCACCCTTGTCGGGCTGGACCCGCGCGGCACCGGTGGTGGGCGGCTGCGCGGCCGTGATGCCCTCGACGCCGCGCCCCTGCCCGCCGAGCACCGCGATCGCGAAACCGCGCGTCGCCACGTCGAGCGAGGTCACCGGCTTCACCCAGTCCGCGCCCTTGCACGCCGGGTCGGTGATCCGGTTCTGCTTCAGCCACGCGTTGTACCCGGCGGCCCAGCCGCGCATCGCGTCCTTGACGTCGCGGCTCGGGCCCGCGGGCGCGGGGACGTCGAGCAGCTTCTCGACCGTGCGCGCCTCACGAACGCCCTTGAAGTACTGGTCACTTGAGAGGTTCCTGGTCGCCGACGACAGCGAGCCGTCGGGCGCCGCGTCGGGCCCGAAGACGCGCGAACGCTCGCCGCGCAGCGTCACGAACCCGTCGGCGAGCGTGCACACCTGGTCGGCGGCCTGCGCCCACCCCGTGCCGAAGCCGAGGTTCGCGTAGTCCTTGGCGACGATGTGCGGGATCCCGTGCTCGGTGTAGCGGATGGTGGCGGACAGTCCGCCGCCACCCTGCGGATGCTCACCGCGCTCGGCGGCGGACGACACCGAGGCCGTTCCGGTGAGCGCGGTCAGCAGGGCGACCCCGAGGGCCGCGAGGCGTCTGTGTCCCGGGCATGTGCGCATCGTGCTCCCAACTGCGGTGCTGACAGAGGCTGTTGAGCTGGATGGGGCACCGTTGAGCGTACCAATCACACTGGTGCGACACCCCCGTTCGCGCGGTGGCCCACAGAGGTCGGGCGATGGCTCGCGCAGTGCAGACGGAGCCGTCCGCCCATGCGATGCTGCCTTTCACAAAACGCTCCATAACGGCTCCCTACGGTGAGGGTGTTTCGAGTGCGTCTGATGCGTCTGACAGGCCGGGCCCGAGAGCATGGACAACTCGACCGCCTTCTCGCCGATCTGCGCCAAGGGCTGAGCGGCGTCGTGGTGCTGCGGGGCGATGCCGGTATCGGCAAGACCGCACTGCTCGCCCATGTGGCCGACGAGGCCGCCGATCTGCGGGTGTTGCGAGTGGCGGGCGTGGAGGCGGAGACAGGGTTCGCGTTCGCGGCGCTGCAGCGGCTGCTCGTGCCGTTCCTGGACGACCTCAAACACCCCGGCGTGCTGCCGCGGGCCCAGCATCAGGCGCTGCGGGTGGCCTGCGGCCTGGCCGAAGGACCGCCCGCCGACCGGTTTCTCGTGGGCCTCGCGCTCCTCACCGTGCTGGCGGAGGCCGCGAAACAGCGCGCGTTGCTGGTCTGCGTCGACGACCTTCAGTGGCTGGACAGGGACTCCTTCGACGTGCTCGCGTTCGTCGGGCGCCGGCTGCACGCCGAGAGCGTCGGTCTCGTCCTCGCCGCCCGCACCGGGACCGACACCCCGGCGGGCCTGCCGGTCACCGAGGTCACAGGACTCGCGGAGCCGGACGCGCTGGAACTCCTGCGTTCGGTGGTCGCCGGGCCGCTGGACACCCGGGTCGGGCTGCGGATCGTGGCGGCCACCGGCGGCAACCCACTGGCCCTGACCGACCTCGGCCGCGAACTGTCCGAAGGCCAGCTCTCCGGTGTGTTCGCGCTGCCCGAGCCGCTCCCCGCGGGCAGCGCCCTGGAGGAGCACTACCTGCGCCAGGTACGCGGACTGCCGGCGCCGACCCGCACCTGGCTGCTGCTCGCGGCGGCCGAACCGGCAGGCACCCCGGAGTACGTCGCGGCGGCCGCCGCG
>NZ_JAOZYC010000042.1:0-5684 GCF_035798155.1 Streptomyces endophyticus
TGGGCGCGGGGCGGCGCCCAGAACTCCCCGGCGGCCAGGCTCAGATGCCCGACCGCGACGCGCCCGCCCCCGACCCGCCCCGCGCCCCCGACCGCCACGCCGTCGAACGGCCGCTCCCCTGCCGCACGCGGCAGCACGACGGCGGTCGGCACGCGCACGGCCTTCGGCGCGATCACGGCGAGCGGGGTGTCACCGCCGTACGGCAGCAGGTACAGGGCCTGCCGGGCGACGGCGATGACACGGGCGGGGCGAGGTGGCCCGGCCAGCAGGGTGCGGGCCAGGGTGCTGACGGTGCAGAGTAGTTGGGCGGGGCTCATGTCCTGGGGGCTCCGGCCGCGTCCACGGTCTCCGGAACCGCGAACGCCTCCAGCGCCTTTCGGAAGCACTCCAGCGGCGCGTGCGCCAGGCCCGCGCCGATCTGGCCGATGCCCGGTTCGCGGTGGGCGATGCCCGTGGTGACGACCGGTTCGATGCCGGTGTCGAGGACGGCCCGCAGGTCGATGCCGACGGGTGAGCCGATGCCGCCGAGGGCCGGAAGCCGGTAGGCCTCGTGCCGGGCCAGCGTGATGCGGGCCATGTCGCGGCTGGTGCGCAGCGCCTCCTGCACGGTGCCGCCGACGAAGCCGGTGATGGCGGGCGCTGCGGCGAGGGCGAAGCCACCGAGGCCGTTGGTCTCGGTGATGGCGCTGTCGCCGATGTCGGGGTTGGCGTCCTCGGGTCCGTATCCGGCGAAGTACAGGCCCCGCACCTCGGCGGCGGGCGCCGTGAACCAGGCGTCGCCGAGGCCGCTGACGCGGATACCGACCTCGACGCCGTTGCGGGCGAACGCCGTGACGAGCGTGGAGTGGGCGACGCCCTGGGCGGCCGAGGTGGCGAGTTTGGCCGCCGCCATCGAGAAGTTGAGGAACCAGTAGTGGTTCTCGGCGAGGAACTCCAGGACCTCGGGGCCGTGCGGCACGCGGGCGAGCGGCGCGGCGATGTCCCGCAGCAGCAGCGCGGAGGCGGCGGTATTGCGGCTGTGGCACTCGTCGCCCATCTGGAGCGCCTGGGCGACGACGGAGCGCAGGTCCACGCCGTCGGGCCGGGCGGCGAGGGCGGCGCGCAGCGCGGGGGCGAGGACGTCGGCCATCCAGCGCAGCCGGTCCATCACGTCGTCGCCGAGCGCTCCGTAGCGCAGGCAGCGGCCCGCGCCCTCGTTGAGGTTGGCGTAGGCGCGCCGTCCGGTGGCCGGGTCCTCGACGACGAGCACGGGCATGGACGGGGAGGTGATGCCGCCCATGGGGCCGACGGCCTCGTGGTGGTGGCACGGCTCGAAGCACAACGCACCGGTGTCCGCGAGGAGTTCGGCCTGTTCCGGGGTGTCGGCCCAGCCTTCGAGCAGCGCGGCACCGATGACACCCGCGCGCATCGGCCCGCACATGTCGGCCCAGTCGACGGGCGGTCCGGCGTGCAGCAGGACGCGTTCGCCGGTGGTGCGGTCGTCGAGCACCGGCAGGACGTCGCGGGCGGTGCGCACGTCGCGCCACACGGGCCGCACGGCGAGCAGCCGGTCGACGGCGGTGCGGTTGGCGGCCTCGACGGCTTCGTGGCCGGTGAGTTCGGCCAGCTTCCAGGCGAGATCGGGGTCACCGCCCGCGGGCGGCCGCCAGTCGAGGGTGCTGACGTCGGCGCCGGCGGTGCGGGGCACATCGGCGAAGTCGGCCACGCCGACGGCGGCGATGCGCGGTGGGGCGTCGCCCGCGTTGAGCAGATCGGGGGTGTGGAGATCGGGGTTGAGCACATCAGGGTTGCGCAGATCGGGCACGAGGTGAAGGGACATGTGCGGCCTCCTGGGCGGTGGTTGGGGTGGGGGTGTCTCACGCCGAGCGGCGTGCACCGTCGAACCTCGGGCTCGGCGTCAAGGGACCCTCACCGCCCCGCCCTTCCCGAAGGCATCAACTCACCCGCGTCCCGGCGTGGTTCGGCATCCGCACCCACCAACGACACCGCCCACTCCGCGGCATCCGTACTGGTCGGGGCCAACAGCGCGCCCGCCTTCTCCAGGCGGGCCCGCACCGCGTCCGCGTCCTGCGGGTCGCCGTCCGTGCCGACGACGAAGGCGATGACCGGCGGACGTCCCCGCTCCCCCACGCGTTCCAGCTCGGTCGCGAGCGCCCCGGCCGGGTCCGCGCCCGCTCCGTGCCCGAGGACAACGTCCAGGACCACGGCCGCGGTGTGCGGGTCGGTCAGTGCGGCGCGCAGGTGGGCGGCGCGCACCGTGGGGTCGATCATCGGGTGGGGGCGGCCCGCGGTGTAGGCGTCATCGCCCAGGTCCAGCACCAAGTGACGCTCCGGCAGGGTGATGTCGCGACCGGGAACGTAGGGATCGACCTCCGTGACCGCGCCCGGCAGCAGTTGCCGTGCCTCGTACGCGAAGGTGCCGCCCGCGTAAAGGGCGCGGAGGTACCGGCCGGGCACCGCGTCCACCGCGTCCCCCGCGGGCGGTGCCCATGCGGGTGCCGGTACGCCGCCCAGGGTGCGCACCACCGCGCGGGCCGCGTCGCGCAGCGTGCCGACGACGGTGACGGGCCCCGGCGCACCGGGCCGCTCGGCGCCCGCGAGGTCGCCGAGCGCGGCGGGCCTTGCGGTACCGAGGAACGCGGCGACGACCGGCTTGCCCGCACGCCCCGCGCGGTCGATGACGCGTTCGGCCACCTCGGGCGCGGGCGGCTTCGACACCAGCACGATCAACTCGCAGCCCGGGTCGACGGCGAGCAGGTCGAGGGCGTCGAGGGTGGTGCGCGCGCCGACCTCCGCGCTGAGGTCGCGGCCGCCGGTCCCGATCATCTGCCGGACCCCTTCGCCAGCGGCGTCCAGCAGGCACGACACCTGCTGAAGTCCCGTTCCGGAGGCGCCGATCAGTCCGATGCGGCCGGGGCGCAGCACGTTGGCGAAGCCGAGGGGTACGCCGTCCAGGACGCCGGTTCCGCAGTCGGGTCCCATGGCGAGCAGGCCGCGCCGGTGGGCCTCCTCCTTGATGCGGATCTCCTGCTCGACGGGGACGTTGTCGCTGAAGACGAAGGCGTGCATGCCTCGGCGCAGCGCCTTGAGCGCTTCGGCCGCCGCGTACGGGCCGGGGGTGGAGATCAGCGCGAGGGCGGTCGCCGGGTCCACCTCGCCGAGGGCGCGCGGCACCCAGGCTTCGGGCTCGGCGCTTTCCGAGGCGGCGGGCTGTTCGAGCAGCGCGGGCACCTCGCCCAGGGCGTGCTCGATGGCGTCGGCGGTGCCGCGCAGCGCGACGATCAGGTCGGCGGGGCGTGCGGCGCGGCCCTCGTCGGTGAGGAGTTGGGCGTCGGCGAGCAGCCGCAGGTTGGGATCGGTCGCCATGACGAGGCTGGCGGCCGTGATGCCGGGCAGCCCGGTGAGGTGCTGGGCCGCGCGCATCAGGGCGACGGAGTCGGCGTAGGCGTCGCGCCGCACGGAGTTCGACGTCAGGGTGTCCGGGGCGGGGTGGCCGTCGGTGGCGGGCGGGGTGGGCTCCATGGCATCGACGCTACGGCCGCCGGCCGGGCGCGGTCTTCGGCGAGCGGTGCCAGCGCGGGGGCGTGGATCACCGGCAGCGGCTGACAGTGACCGGGCCTCCGGGCGCGCACCAGCATGGTCGGGGACACCCGCAGCCGTGCCCCGTCGGACCGCTCACCGACGCCGACGGCCCTCCCATCGACGTATTCGACGTAATCGACGTAATCGAGGCTCCGAAGGCCCCCGCATCGGCGCACGTGAAGCGCCGAAGGTACCGGCATCGGCGTACCCGCAGCAGGCAAACCGAAAGGTGTCCCCATGCCCGTCCCCCCGAACAGCCCTCCGGACAGCCCCCCGAACACCCCACCGGACCCCCGCGCTCGTGCCCGGCGGGCCGCCGCTGCCACCGAGGACTTCGCCGACGAGCGGCTGCCGCCGGGCAGTGCGCGCCCCACCCTGTCGATCATGCTGGTGCGGATGGGCTTCACGGTCTCGGCGACCGACCTGCTCTACGGCATGTCGCTCGGACTCTTCTTCCCGTTCTGGACGGCGCTGTTGATCGCGCTGGGCTCGTCCCTCGTGGTCAGCGCGGTGTCGATCCTGTGCGGGCTGATCGGCCGCCGGGAGCGGATCACCACGGCGCTCGGGCTGCGGGCCGCGTTCGGGCGCGGCGGCAGCCGGATCCCGTCGTTCGTGATCGCGCTGCTGTCCGCCGGGTTCGTCGGGTACAGCACCGGCATCACGGCCGGGGTGCTGCCCGGCGGGCGTGATCCGTGGCTGGGGCTGCTCTACTGCGTGGTGCTCAGCGCCGCGTACACCGCGGTGTCGATCGCCGGGTTCAGCAAGGGGCTCACCTGGGTGGGCCGGATCAGTGTGCCGCTGATGCTGGTGACCGTGCTCGTCGCGGTCGTGGCGACGGTGCAGCACGCGGGCGGTCTCGCCGCCGTGGTCGGCAGCGAGCCGGTGCGGGCCGGGGAGGCGACGGCGCTCGGCCTGTTCGCCCTCGGGATCAACAAGTGGATGACGGGGGCGACCGTCACCCCGGACATCACCCGGTTCGCGCGCAGCGACACCGACGTGTGGACCACCACGATCGCCGAGTTCGTCGTCGGCAACCTCGGCTTCAACCTGCTCGGGATCCTGCTGGGCCTGGGCGTCGGCGAGTCCGACATGGGCGCGGCGTTCGGCATCGTCGGGGTGGGCGCGCTCGCCACCGTCGCCATCTTCGTGCAGGGCTTTCCGCACGAGGTCAACAACATGTACGCGGCGTCGCTCGCGGGACGCTCCGCGTTCGACGTGCCGCGCATCGCCGTGAACGTCGTCGCCGGGATGCTCGCCTGCGCCCTCGCGTACTACGGCCTGACCGCCGGGATCCTCGACGCCTTCCTCACGTACCTCGGCTATCTCGGCTATGCCATCCCGCTGATCCCGGGCATCCTGCTCGCCGACTACTTCCTCGTGCGGCGCGGCAGCTACGACCTGTCCGATGCGGCGGTGGCGGCGGTCAACTGGCGTGCGGTGGCGGCGTTCGCGGTGGGGCTCGGCATCAATCTCGTCCTCGGGTTCGCGCTGGAGGACGAGCTGTGGCACGTGCTGCCGCTGACCGGGGCGTTGCTGTATCTGCTGTTCTCGCTGCCGCAGCTGCGCCGTCGGGGTCCGGCAGCCGCGAGCCCCGGCGCCCGTCCGGCCGGAGTCAGTGAGCGCGCGCGCTGAGCAACCGGTGGGCGTGGACGGCCAGTTCCGTCTGGAGCCGGCGCATCGGATCCTTGTCGGGTGCGCCGGTGAGCCGTTCGATCTGCTTGAGGCGGTAGCGCAGCGTGTTGTAGTGCACGTGGAGTTCCTCGGCCGCCTCGACGCCGTTGCGGTCGTGGCGCAGATACACGGTAAGGCTGTGCACGAGGCTGCCGTCGTGCCCGGCGTCGTACGTCAGCAGGGGGCCGAGGGCGTCCTCGACCAGCGCCTGGAGTTCGCCCGCGGGCAGCTGGTCGAGCAGCCGGTACACCCCACTCTCCTCGTGGAGCCGGACGAACGAGCAGGCCGGGCCCTCCAGTTCACGGCCCAGGGCGAGCGCGCTGAGCGCCTCGCTGTGACTGAGGTGCAGTTCGGTGAAGTCGGCGCGGATCGTGCCCGCGGCGACGGCCACGGCGCGCCCCGGGCAGGCGGCGGCGACCGCGCGGCGCAAC
>NZ_JAOZYC010000043.1:0-5575 GCF_035798155.1 Streptomyces endophyticus
TCCCCCAAGAGACGCTACGCCGCCTGCAGCTGCTCGTACGGCCCGACCGTGCGCTCCATCCGCCTGCTGATCCTGCGCCTGGCCGGCGAAAACCCGTCCTGGGGCTACCGCCGCATCCACGGCGAGCTCACCACCCCCGGCATCAAGGTCGCCGCCTCCACCGTCTGGGAAATCCTCAAAGCCGAGGGCATCGAGCCGACCCCCGGCCGAGCTACCACCACCTGGACCGCTTTCCTGCGCTCCCTGGCCGACGTCCTCCTGGTGACGGATTTCATCGAAATCGTCACCCTGACCGGTCGAAGGACCGCAGGGACTTGTCCCGTGGGTACTAGGACATCTGGTCGCGGGCCGCGCCGTCGACGAGACCACCGAACTGCGGGCGGATGACGTCGCCGCGATCGGCTGCCTCGCCCACAACCCCGCACTTCCCTCCATCGCGCCCCACCCGACCACCGGGCCCATCGAGCCGCAGAACGCACAGGAAACCGCCAAACAGGCGGCCCGCGCCCTCACCGTCCTCGGCCAGGCAACCCGCAGCTCCCGCTGGCACCGCCTGCTCACCAAGATCCGGACCAGATGCGGGCCAACTCGGCCCAGCCGCAACCAATTCCACCCATACTCGCAGCTCAGAGGCTATGGCGAGCCCGTACCACCAGCAGACGAAGAACCTTCTTGTTTCATACAGCCCGAAGAAGCTCGGGTTCTTCTAGGTCTCAAGTCGGTTTGTCTGGGGCGCTGTTGCGCCCCAGACGCTCCCGAGGCGGGGCGTTCCCCGACCAGCCACGGACCGCTAATTGCACTCCTGGCAGGCCGATGTCCAGCGCGGGCTACCGGCCTGCGGTAGGAGTCTCGGCGAATCGCTTCTTGTATGCCTTGACGAAATGGCTGCTGTCGGCGAAGTGCCAGCGGGCGGCGATCTCGGAAACGGTGAGGCGTGTCGAGAGTAGCTCTGCCCTGGCACGTTCGAGTCGGCGTTCGCGCACATATGCCATGACCGACGACGTGCCCCCTTGGCCGAACGCGCGATAGAGGGTGCGGACGGACACGTTCAGGGCCGCCGCGATCCCCCCGGGGCCGAGATCGGGGTCGGCGAGCAGCCGGGCCTCTATGTGGTCCATCGCCGCTCTGAGGAGCGCGGGTGCGAACTCTGCGTCGTCGATGATCTGGTCGTTCAGCAGTCCTCTGAACAGTTCCAGGGTCGCGTTGCGGGCGGCCCTGGAGGGGGCAGCACCGAGTCCGTCCGCCAGTTCCGTACAGAGACGGAGGTGGGCGAGCAGAAGGGCCGCGGCGGGTGACGTCTGTTCCGCGGTGACCGCCCGCGTGTTCTTCGGGAAGCGAATCTCGCTCGCGGGGAGGACCAGGGTGATCGCCCGGGTGCCCCGGGCGACCTCGAAGTCCCAGAGATCCTCGTTCCTGCGCGCGCACAGGGTTCCGGCCGCCGCGGTGGCTCTCTGACCTCCCGTGGTGAAGCGCCACTCACCACTGAGGGTCACGCTTGTCACGATCCGGTCCTCGAGGTGCCCACTCGGGCCCCCGGTGGCCCCTGCGATCGCGTCGCTGTACTGGTCCTCCAGGAAGAGGTCGAGCAGGTTCTGCTTCCAGATGCGGGCGCGGTATGTCCCTTCGCTGTGCCTCGGCAGCCGCATCGGCGGCGCCGGCACCGACTCGCCCGCCTGACGCCGCCACTCCCTGAGCAGCACACCGTTCCGGTTCTCGTTCGCGTACGGCACGGTGACGTCAACCATGGGTGTGGAAGGGTTGCCGATCCGCCACGGAGACACGCTGACTTCGGTGCTCATCCGGATCAAGGTACCCCTCCCCCTGGCCATCGACCCCGGCCGGGCTCACCGTGCGGTTCCGGGTGGCAGGGAAGTACAACGCACGGGGCCGACTCGTACAAGTCGCCGGCGTCCGGGCCTTGTGATCATGATCGGACGCCTTCCCGCCTCCCCGGCACGAGCGGGTTTTCTCCCTTGGGACGAGCAGGTTTCGCCGGACCTCCGGGTCCCTGCTTCCGACCGCCTGGGCGCTGATCCGCCTGTCCGGGTCTGTTTCACTCATTAACTGGAGTACTTGGTGTCCGAATCCGTGGTGGCTCTCTTCGAGAGTCTGGTTGGCGCTGAGCCGCCGCACGACGTACCTGTTCTTTTCGACACGGCGTGCGTGATGGGTGGGAGTATCGCGGGGCTCCTCGCCGCACGGGTGCTCTCCGACCGCGCGCGCAGGGTAGTCATCGTCGAGCCCGACGACACATCGGCTGAGGCCGAGTCGCGCTCCGGGGTGCCCCAGGACCAGCAGGTGCACACACTGCTGCCGGCCGGCCGGCTGTGGATCGAGCGGTGGCTTCCCGGAGTTTCGCGGGAGGCGCAGGACCGGGGCGCGTCGCTCGTCGGACCCGACCAGCAGTTTGTCGGCCACGATGACATCCGGCAGGTCCCGGACGGCGCGGATCACCAGTTCCTCGCGGTCGGGCGTCCTCTGCTGGAAAGCCTCGTTCGGGACCGGGTCACCGCCCTGCCCAATGTCTCGGTCCTGCGGGCGCGGGCGACCGGGTTGCGGTACGGCGACGGCGCCGTCGCCGGCGTGCGCTTCGCCGGGCACGGGACCGGGGAGCGGGTGGAGGGGGTCCTCGCGGCGGACTTCGTCGTGGACGCGATGGGACGCTCCAGCAGGCTGTCGAACTGGCTCGGGCTGGACGGTTACGACCAGCCCCGGCTCGAACGGCTGGAATCCCCGGTCAACTACGCGACCGCCCTGTTCGAGCGCCCGGCGAAGTTCTCGGAGCTGGAAGTGGCGACCGTGCTGCAACTGTTCACACCGCGGTACCCGTCGGGCGGAGTGTCCGTCGCGGCGGCGACCGCGATCGAGGAGCAGCAGTGGCTCGTCATGCTGATGGGCTACGGCGACAACCGGCCTGGCAGGACGACCGACGAGTTCCGTGCGCACTGTGCCGCGCTGCCCGCGATCTTGCGCGACATCACCAGCGGCGACGTCACCCGTGAGGTGGTGACGTACCGTCAGGCGGACAGCAGGCGCCGCCACTTCACCGAAGCAGGCCAACTGCCGGCGCGATTGGTCAGCATGGGGGACGCCGTGGCCTCCTTCAACCCTGTCTACGGTCAGGGCATGAGCTCTGCCGCTCTGCACGCCTCCTGCTTGGCCTCCTACCTCGACAGCGGCACCGACCTCGACACAGCGGCAACGGAGTTCTTCCGTCTGCAGCAGGTGGTCGTCGACGCGGCCTGGGCCGTGTCCGCGGGAGGTGACGCCGCCCGCATCGACGCCGAGACCGGTACCGAGGTGCCGGAGGAAGTGCGGCAGCAGCGCCAGGGGATGGCGCAGATTGTCGGCGCCACGCTCGTCGACGCGGATGTGTCACGAGCCTTCAACGACGTCTCCTACATGCTGCGTCATCCCAGCACGCTGTTCGACCCAGAGCTTCTGGGGAAAGCGGCGGCCGCCGCCGAAGGAGCTGCCGAGAAATGACGGACACCACGATCGACCGGTACATCGGCCTGTCGGCCCGGGCGGTGCACGACGACTCGGCGCTCGAAGAACTGCTGACTTGTTCGCCGCTGACGCGATCGTCCGAACAAGGGCTCACCCAAGATCTATTTTGAACAGTCCATCCATAATCCGAACGCTCCGACCATCCGCGCCCAGCCAAGATGAACCCTGTGCGTAGGGCGCAGCGGCTGCGGACTCTGTCAACTGCTCGCTGTCGCCATGGGTGGAGTCTGCGCGGTCGTTGGAGCGTCTATGACCAGCAGGGTCCGATACCGACGGCAGACGCGACGGGCAATGACAAGGGAGAGGTGCACACACATGAGTGGCAATGGCGTCATCGGCGAGTACGGAACGGGACGGGGCGGCCCGGGAGAGCCGTCGGTTCCCGCGCCGAACAAGATGGAGGGGGGTGTCTCGGGAGAGCGAATGGTGCTGTTCACCGACGCGGTGACCGCGATCTCCATCACCCTGCTGATCCTGCCGCTGGTGGACCTCGTCCCCGAGGCTGCGTCCGCCCACGAGGGCGCCAGCGAGGTGATCACTGGCCACCTCAACCAAATCTGGAGCTTCCTGCTCAGCTTCGCGGTCATCGCGAACATCTGGCAGGAGCACCACCGAAGCTTCTCGACGGTCAGTAAGGCCACCCGCCCCCTGTTGGTGTGGAACATGGGGTGGCTGCTGTCGGTCGTCGTGCTCCCACTCCCGACGGAGATGATCGGTGCCTTCGGCAGCGACCGGTTCGTGGCGGCGTTCTACTACGCGGTGCTCCTGGTCAGCATGGTGTGCCGGCTAGCCATGTTGAAGGTTCTCAAGAGCAACCCGGGGATGGTCGAGGGCGATGGCGAAGAGACCCGCCGGAGGATCGCGCACTTGTACACCGACAGTTGCGTCAACGTCATCGCCATGGTCGTCGCGTTTGCCATCGCCCTCGCCCTACCGGTGCTGCAGTACTACAGCCTTCTGCTACTGATCCTGCCGGGACGGCTGCGCTTCACGGGCCGGCGCCGCTCGCACTGATCACGGGGACGGCCAGTGCCCGGGTACCCGCCGGAGCCGCGGCTCGGCGATGCGGCGGCAACAGGGCAGCTGCCCTCCGTACCACCTTCCGGTTGGGGCATTTCAGCGGCAGTGAGCGAGCCGGTTTACCGGCCCCCTCGACAAGTTCACCTGGCGCAGCGAGAACGCCTCCGCCCCTAGCTGTTCACCGAGGCCATCCGGCTGTTCGACGAGCGGGGTTACCAGTCGGCCACCATGGCCGACATCGGCGAGGCGGCGGGCATCGTCGCCTCCGGGGTCTACCGGCACTTCCCCAGCAAGACCGACATGCTGGTCGCCGCCATGAACCGCGGCGGGGAACACCTGCGCACCGGTGCCGACCAGGCCCTGGCCCGCGCTCGCGACCCCCGCGAAGCGCTGGAGCTGCGGCTGCGCGCCCACATCGCCGTCACCATCGAGCACCGTCATCTCGTGGGGATCCTCACCCACGACCGGGGTCAACTCCCCGACAGGGAGCGGGCGGCGCTGCGCCGGTACCAGGCGGACTACCTGGATGTCTGGGATATCTGGGTGCAGGCTCTCAGCGCGGTCCAGGCAGAGCGCGACACCGCAGACCTACGGACCATGGTCCACGCGGCACACGCGATGATCCACGTCGCCGACGACGAACACCTCGAAGAGATCAGTAGGCAACCAACCCAGCCACTTCGGCTTTCCTGACGGTGAACCTAGTCGTGCCGCGTGGGCGGGACGGGCGGGGTCGTGCCGTACGTCGACGTGTCGAATGTGAATGGCGTATGCGGGCGCCAACTGCGTCAGCTGCCGGACTGTGCGCGACGGCAAGGCTCGCGGGCTCGGGCTCGGGCGGCGCCCCGCCGAGAGGTTCCCAGCCCGCGCGGCCACTACATGCCCTGCAGGTCTCGGCCAAGACCTGCAGGTCGAACGGCCGGGCACCCGTGCAGCGGCTGCACCCGACTATCTCTCCGCACGGATCCCGGAAATCTGTAGTGGCTGGAGTAGACATTGGTGGGTGGTGTGGTTATGGTTTCTCTTGTAGCCGAGATCGAGCAAG
>NZ_JAOZYC010000044.1:0-5106 GCF_035798155.1 Streptomyces endophyticus
GGTGCTGGACCGGCACCTGCACCACCTGCGGCCAACCACTCACCAGAACCAGAACCTAACGAAGCACTACTAGGGCCTGTCGCCAAACTCCCGTCGCCGCCCGAAGGGCGGCGCCGCGGCGTCTGGTGCGTGCGATCGCAAGGCGCCGGAAGGTCCCAGAAGGGGGTCCCCCCTGCTCCTTAAGAGCTTGGGGGAGGAGCTACTCGGACTTTTCGGCAACGCCGTGAGCGCGCGTGCCAGGCGTCGCGGCGCAGACGGGAGTTTGACGACAGGCCCTAGGTGTCGGCGTCCAGCGCGGTCAGTGCGAGCGACAGTTCCATGCGGTCGGCGAGGCGGCCGAGGTCCCGGCCGGTGAGTTGCTCGATCAGCCGCAGCCGGTAGCGCAGGCTGTTGCGGTGGAGGGTCAGTTCGCGGGCGGTCGCGGCGGGCGAGCAGTCGTGCGCGAGATACGACCGCAGGGTGGTCACGAGTTCCGCCCGGTGCGCCTCGTCATGGCCCAGCAGCGGAGCGAGCACCGCGTGCCCCAACTCCCGCAGCGGCAGGTCCAGGTTGCCCATCAGCAGACCTGCGATGCTCAGCGGCGCCGCCCGGTGCACACCCGGTCCTGCCTGTGCGGCCTGGCGGGCCTCGAAGTAGCCGAGCCGCAGCCCGGTCACCCCGCGACGCGGCTCGCCCACACCGACGCGGACCTGCGGGTCCAGCACGCTCAGGTGGCCCGCGACCGTCTCGGCGGCGCCCTCCGCGTCGGCGCCGCCCGGCACGACGACCATCACGGTGTCGTCGATCAGGGCGGTCGGCAGCCGGTCCCCCACCCGCTCCAGGAGCGGCCCCAGCGTCCACGGCAGATTGCGCAGCCGCGCGGGGTCGCCGCTGACCCGGGCGACCACGACCGCGTGGGGGCCTTCCGTGGCGAGCCCGTGCGAGGCCAGCCGGCGGCGGGCGTCGCCGTCGGAGACCGTGCGGTGCAGGACGTCCTCCAGGAGCTGACCGAGCAGCTCCCGCCGACCGGTGAGTACGGCCTGGTGGCGGGCCACTTCGAGCCCGAGGATGCTCGTGGCGAACGACAGGATGTCGTGGCGCCGCGTGGCCTGCTGGGTGCGCAGCTCCGCGACCGGAACGCCGTCCACGACGACCGGCACGGACGCCCCCGTACCGCCCTGGGCGGTGTCCGGCCAGCGGCTCGACGCGGGATGGCGCGCGAGGACGCGACCGCCCGGCTCGACGACGGCGACGGGCCCCGCCCCCAGCTCCCGGTGCAGCCGCCGGAGCAGCCCGCGCAGCCCGTGCCCGGACAGCAGCTCGCGGACCAGCTGGTCCTGCAGGGTGACGGCCGATCGCACCGCGTCGTACCGCTGCGCGAAGATCCGGTCGGCGACCCAGCGGCTGATCTGTACGAACGGCACCTCGACCGGCGACCCGAGCAGCGCGAGGCCGGTCCGCTCGGCGACCTCCACGACGACGGGCGGCACCTCCTGGTGCACAAGACCGGTGCCGAAGCACAACGCGGCCACCGGCAACTCCGCCAGCCGTTCCAGCAGCCCGGCCCACTCGGCGTCGTCCCGCTCCAGCATGCCGGTCGTCATCACCAGCTCGTCCCCGCGCAGGAACGGCAGCGGATCGGGCAGCTCCGTCGTGGACACCCAGCCGATCCGCCGGTCCACGTCATGACAGTGGCTGCTCAGCGCCCGGAGCCGCAGGGTCGGTTCGGCGAGGAGATCGGCAACGGAAACGGACACGCGCCGATTGTCCACCAGCCCGGAACGCCGCCGGCACGCGGGACAGCGAACCGGGCCAGAAGCCCGACGCGCGAGCGGGGTCACAACTGGTCGCTGCTCACGGGGAATCACCACAGGTCGAGAACGTGGCGCCGGCGTAGGACCGGTCAGGCGCCCTCGTCCCACGCTCCGCCCAGGGCGAGCAGCTCCGTGCTGTGTTCCACCTGGGAGATCCACTCCGGGGGCCAGCCCGCGATCCCGTGGTAGGCGCCCGCGAAGGCGCCGGCGAGGGCGGCGATCGAGTCGGAGTCACCGGAGGTGCACGCGGCGCGGCGCACCGCCGTGACCGGGTCGTCGGGGAAGAGCAGGAAGCACAACAGGCCGGTGGCCAGGGCCTCTTCGGCGATCCAGCCCGCGCCCGTCGCCAGGCACGGATCGGCCTCCGGGTCGACCCCACCGGGCGCGGCGGCAGCGGCCAGGCGTTCCAGGACGCTGATGCACTCCTGCCAGCCACCGTCGACGTAGGCAGCCCCCTGGGGTGCGAGGTCGCCGAGCCACTGGCCCCAGCCGGGCGGCGGCGTGAGGACCGAGGCGCGCGCGTAGGCGAGCAGTAGTTCCGGCAGGAGCGCGGGCGCCGTGCCGTGGGCGAGGAGCCGGATCGCGTACGCGGTCAGGTCGCTGGCGGCGAGGGCGGTGGGGTGGCCGTGCGTGAGGGCGCTCTGCAACTGGGCGAGCAGGGCGCGGTGGTGGGGTGCCGGGCCGGGGATCAGCGCGACGGGCGCGACGCGCATGGTGGCGCCGCAGCCCTTGGAGTTCGGGAGCGTGGCCTGGGCCCACGGCGTGCCCTTGCGCAGGGCGCGGCACGCCGTCATACAGGTGTTGCCGGGGGCGATGCCCGGGTGGTCGAGCCAGGCGGAGAAGTGCTCGATGAGCGCGCCCGTCACGGGCTCGGGCCGGCTCAGCCCACCGGTCTCCTGGGCCTTGCGCAGGGCGCGCGCCACCGCGAGTGTCATCTCGGTGTCGTCCGTGACGAGCGCGACACCGTCGTGCCGCACGGGCAGCCGCATCCCGCGCCAGGGCCCGAACTCGGCCTCGATACGGGTGACGGAGGTGAGGAACTCGGTGGGCTGCCCCATGGCGTCGCCGAGGGCGGAACCGATGAGGGCGCCGGTGGCGGGGCGTTTGTTGGGGGTGCTCACGGCGGTGTGTTCCTTCCGGTGGGATGTGCTTCGGCGCCAGGTGGCCAGTGCCTGCACGGCGGCGGCGGCGGCGAGCGAACCGTTCTCAAGGGCGTTGGCGATGCAGCCGTCCCCGAAGCGTTCACCTCGTACGACGCTGGTGAGCAGGCGGATGGCGTCGGCCGCGCCGATGGCGCCGGCGTCACCGGGTCGTGGTGGCTCTTGGTCCATCCACTTGTAGGCGGGCGTGATGGCACCGATCTCGTACAGCAGCTCGGTCACGCGCTGGACGAGGGGTGGGTATTGAGGAAAGGGAACGTGCCGGACGCCGTCGTCCCTCTCGCCGGGAGACGTCCACGGCACGTCCCGGATCTCACGCAACGGTCCGATGCCGCGCTCCAGCTCCGACCACTGCGCGACCTTGGTCAGGTCGAGCTCGTCGAGCAGCACGGCATCGCCGCGCGACGCGTCAGCAGGCTGATTCTCGGCCGCCAATTCGGCCCGCCCGGCGTCCCCCGCGGCCGTTTGGGACCCACTGGCCCCCTGTCCGACGTGCATCATGCGTTGCTTTCCCCCGTGCGCGGCGCAGAGATCATGCAATCACATACGTGCGTGCACGCCACATGGACGCTGCCACCCCGAAAAGCAGAAGGTCCTGGTTGAGATGACTCTCAACCAGGACCTTCAGCGGAGCCGTGGGCCCACTGCCAGTGTCCGAGGGGGGACTTGAACCCCCACGCCCGATAAAGGGCACTAGCACCTCAAGCTAGCGCGTCTGCCATTCCGCCACCCGGACAAGGTGTACATCGCACAGGGGCTGGCCCCGTGGCGACGAACAGAACCTTATCAAGGTCTCCGAACGGCTTTCACCAGCACCTATGCGGTGCCGCCCGGCATCACTACGGCGACGTCATCCGCTCCTCGACCTCCGGATGCTTCTTCACCCACGCCGAGACCGCCGCCGCCTGATGGCCCTGGCCGTGCTTGTTGATCTCGATCTCCAGGGTGCCGAGCTCGTCCTCGGTCATCTTGAAGTTCTTGAACCACTTCGTGAGCTGCGGATACTGCTTGGTGAACGCCTTGCTGGTGACCGTGCGAATGGTGTCGCCCTTGCCGAAGAGCCCCTTGGGGTCCTTCAGCTTGGTCAGGTCGTACTTGCTGTAGGCCCAGTGCGGGGTCCACAGGAGCACCGCGACCGGTTCCTTCTTGGCGTACGCGCGCTTCAGTTCGGCGAGCATCGCCGGCGTGGAGCCGCTGACGACCTTGTACTCCTTGTCGAGGCCGTACCCCGGCACGACATCCTTCCTGAGGATGTCCATCGTGCCGGTGCCGCCCTCGATGCCGACGATCTTGCCGTTGAACTCCTTGGCCCTGCCCTTGAGGTCCTCGACCGACTTGATGCCCTTCACGTAGGACGGGACGGCGATCTCGAGCGAGGTGGGCCCGTACCAGGAGCCGAGGGTCGTGACCTTGTTCTTGTACTTGTCCCAGTAGCTCTTCTGCGTATACGGCAGCCAGGCGTCGAAGTTGACGTCCAGATCACCGGTGGAGAGCCCCGTGTAGACCGGGCCGACGTCCATCTGCTTCAGGTTGAACTTGTAGCCGCGGCGCTCCAGGACGTTCTTCCAGAGGAAGGTGACCGCGATGTCCTCGTCCCACGGGAACCAGGCGACGTTCACCGGGCGCTTGGCCTCGGCCGGGGTCGACTGCTTCTTGACCGGGGCCAGCTTGTCGACGATGCCCGGGTTCTTCTTCAGCCACGCCTTGACGGCGTCCTGCTGCTTGCCCTTGCCCGACTTGTTGATCTCGGCTTCCAGGCTGGTGAGCTGCTTCTCGCTCAGCTTGAAGTCCTTGACCCACTTGTTGACCTCGGGGAAGTCCTTGCCGAAGCCCTTGCGGGCCAGCGAGTGGATGCCGTCGCCCTTGCCCCAGGCGCCCTTCGGGTCCTTGAGCTTGGTGAGCTTGTAGTCGTTGTACGCCCAGTGCGGCGACCACAACGGGACGACGATCGGCTTCTTCTTGGCGTACGCGCGCTTCAGCTCGGCCAGCATCGCCGGCGTGGAGCTGTCGACGACCTTGTACTCCTTGTCGAGGCCGTAGGCCTTGAGCATCTTGCTCTTGAGCAGCGCCGTCTCGCCGGCGCTGGCCTCGATGCCGGTGATCTTGCCGTCGAACTTGTCCGCCTGGCCCTTCAAGTCCTCCATGGACTTGAT
>NZ_JAOZYC010000045.1:0-4808 GCF_035798155.1 Streptomyces endophyticus
GTCAGATCGCCCCGCCCCATGGCCCCATCAACGACTCCCGCGCGGACCAGTCACATGATCGGCCGGACAAGTCCTAGTCGCTTGCACGGGCGTGCGACGGGCGGTTGAGTAACGCCCTCAGTCAGGGGGTGCCGCACGGGTGAGCTCAGCACGGACCCCGGCTCGACCCCCGCACCACCAACTCCGGCCGCAGCACGATGTGTTCGTGGTGGTGGTCCGTCGCGTGGGGGCCCGTTTCCTGGAGGAGGAGGTGGGCGGCGATGGTGCCCAGGGTGGTGGCCGGTTGGCGGACCGAGGTGAGGGGGACCGTGGCCGCCGAGGCGAATTCGATGTCGTCGTAGCCGACCAGGGACATGTCGTCCGGGACTCGGACCCCGGCCGCGTAGAGGGACTGGAGGACGCCGAGGGCCAGGAGGTCGTTGGCGCAGAAGACGGCCGTGGGGCGGTGGGCCAGGCCCAGGAGGCGGGCGCCCGCGTCGCGGCCGGCTGCTACGTCGAGGCGGTCCGTGGGGAGTTCGTACAGGTGGGAGGCGGGCAGGCCTGCCTCGGCGAGCGCTTTGTGGGCGCCCTCGCGGCGGTCCTGCACCTGTTTGAGGTGGGGTGGGCCGCTGACGTAGGCGAGGGAGCGGTGGCCCGCGTCGACGAGGTGGCGGAGGGCGAGCGTGCCGCCCGCCACGTCGTCGACCGCCACCGAGCAGCCCGGTTCGTCGCCCGCGACCCGGTCCACGACGACGTACGGAATGCCATGGCGGCGAAACGCGCGGAGCGTCGCGCCGCTGGGATCGGCCGGAGTGATGAGGGCCCCGCGCACCCGCTGTTCGGCGAACATGGAGAGGTATTCGGCCTCCACGGCCGGGCTCTGCGCGCTGTTGCACACCATCACGCCGAGCCCGGCCTCGCGCGCGGCGCGTTCGGCGCCGCGCGCGAGGTCCACGAAGAACGGGTTGCCCATGTCGAGGACGAGCAGGGACATGATCCGGCTCTGCCCGGCCCGCAGTTGGCGGGCGTACTCGCTGCGTACGTAGCCGAGGCGGGCGATGACCTGCTGGACGTGGCGGCGGGTGGGCCCGGAGACCCGGTCGGGCTGGTTGAGGACGTTGGAGACGGTGCCGACCGAGACACCCGCCTCCCGGGCGACGTCCTTGATGCCGACCGACGGCCCACCCTCGGCGCGTTCACGCAAGGTGGAAGACCTCGGTGAGCGGGCGCATCGCGGCGTCGGGCGCCTGCCCGTCCAACGCCTCGAAGAACCCGCCCATTTCGGCCTGCCAGCGGGCGTTGACGTCGGTGGCGTCCATGGCCGCGCGGGCCTTGTCGAAGTCCTCCGTCTCCAGGTATCCGACGAGCAGTCCGTCCTCGCGCAGGAAGAGGGAGTAGTTGTGCCAGCCGGTGGCCGTCAGGGCGTCCTGCATTTCCTGCCATACGTGCGCGTGGCGCGCCCGGTACTCGTCGATGCGGTCGGCCTTGACCTTGAGCAGGAAGCAGACGCGTTGCATGTCACTCATGTGTCGTTTCCCGCTCAGAACTTGTAGTCGTCGATGTTCGACTTGTTGAAGACGGTCGGCTTGCCGAGGGTGACGACGCCGTCCTTCCCGATCGTGTACTCGCCCATGTCGCCGGCCTTGAACTTCTCCCCCGCCTTGCCGGTGATCTGCCCGGACTCCAGGGCCACGGCGGTGTGTGCGGCGAGCGCGCCGAGCTTGGCCGGGTCCCACAGCTCGAAGGCCTCGACGGTGCCGTTCTTGACGTAGGCGCGCATGTCGTTGGGCGTGCCGAGGCCGGTCAGCTTGACCTTGCCCTTGTACTTGGAGCCGGCCAGGTACTGGGCCGCGGCCTTGATGCCGACCGTGGTCGGGGAGACGATCCCCTTCAGCTTCGGGTGCTCCTGGAGGAGGCCCTGGGTCTGCTGGAACGACTTCTGGGCGTCGTCGTCCCCGTAGGCGGTCGTGACGAGTTTGATGTCCTTGTAGGCGGGCTTCTTCAGCTCGTCCTTCATGTACTTGATCCACGTGTTCTGGTTGGTGGCCGTCTGTGCCGCCGAGAGAATCGCGATCTCGCCCTTGTTGCCGATCTGCTTGGCGATCTGCTGCACCTGGGTGCGGCCGAGGTCCTCGGCCGAGGCCTGCGAGACGAAGGCGTTGCGGCAGTCGACCTTGGTGTCGGAGTCGTACGTGACGATGCTGACGCCGTTCTTCATCGCCTGCTTGAGCGCGGTGCACAGCGCGCCAGGGTCCTGCGCGGACACGGCGATGGCGTCGGCCTGCTGCTGGGTGAGGGTGTTGACGTAGGAGACCTGTCCGGAGGTGTCGGTGCCGGAGCTGGTGCCGACCTCCTTGTACGTCGAGCCGAGCTGCTGCACCGCCTTCTTGCCGCCGTTGTCGGAGGTCGTGAAGTACGGGTTGTTGACCTGCTTGGGCAGGAAGGCGACCGTGAGGCCCTTCTTGGTCTTGGCGTTCGGGTCGGCCTTGCCCGCGGCGGCGGACTTGGCGTCGTCCTTGTTGGAGTCCGACTTGGTGGTGCCGCCGCAGGCGGTGGCGGCCACCATGAGAGCGGTGGAGACGGCGAGCGCGGCGGACAGCCGGCGGGTGGATGCGTTCATGGCGTTTCCTTACGGGAAGTGGGGCTACGGGGCGACGGGGGCGGCTGCTGCCGTCCTCTTGCGGCTCCTCGCCTGTGCGATCTGGCGGCCGACGCGCGGCGCGAGCACGGAGATGACGAGCAGCACGCCGGTGACGACGATCTGCGACTGCGCGGAGACGTTGAGCAGGCTCATCACGTTCTGGAGCGAGCCGAGCAGGAACACACCGGCGATGGCGCCGCCGAGCGTTCCCTTGCCTCCGTCGAAGTCGATGCCGCCGAGCAACACGGCGGCGATGACGGAGAGTTCGAGCCCGGTGGCGTTGTCGTAGCGGGCGCTGGCGTAGTGCAGGGCCCAGAAGACTCCGGTGAGCGCGGAGAGCACTCCCGTCGTGACGAACATCGACAGCTTGAGCCGCTTGACGCGCACCCCGGCGAACCGGGCGGCCTCCTCGTTCGCGCCGATCGCGAAGAGGGAGCGGCCCACGCGGGTGGCGTGCAGCACGACGATGGCGATGGCGAGCAGGACGACGAAGGGCAGGGCGGCGTACGGGATGAAGGTGTCGCCGATCCGGTTCGCGCCGAAGTCCAGGTACTGGGAGGGGAAGTCGGTGACCGAGTCGGAGCCGAGGACGATCTGGGCGATGCCGCGGTAGGCGGCCATGGTGCCGATGGTGACGGCGAGGGAGGGCAGGCCGAGGCGGGTGACGAGCAGCCCGTTGATCAGTCCGCAGACGACGCCGAGCAGCAGGCACAGCGGGATGATCGTCTCGATGGCCATGCCGTTGTTCCACAGCGCGCCCATCACGGCGCCGGACAGGCCGACCGTGGAGCCCACCGACAGGTCGACCTCGCCGGAGATGACCAGCATCGTCATCGGCAGCGCGATGATCGCGATGGGCAGGGTGTTGCCGATCAGGAACGACAGGTTCAGCGCGTTGCCGAAGTTGTCGACGAACGCGAACGAGCAGAGCAGCAGCACGACGAGCAGGGCGCCGACGGCGGTATCCCAACGGACCGAGTGCTTCAGGGAATCAGGCATGGCGGGCGCTCCTCATCTGTGCGGCCTGCTTGCGCAGCACTGCGGCGACGCGCAGCGCGACGATCCGGTCAACGGCGATGGCGAGCAGCAGCAGGATTCCGTTGATGGCGGTGACCCAGACGGAGCTGACGCCGATGGCGGGCAGCACGCTGTTGATGGAGGTCAGCAGCAGGGCGCCGAGCGCGGCGCCGTAGACGGTTCCGGCGCCGCCGGTGAAGGCGACGCCGCCGACGACGACGGCGCTGACGACGGTGAGTTCGTAGCCGTTGCCGGTGCCGGAGTCGACGTTGCCGAAGCGCGCCAGGTAGAGGGCGCCGGCGAGTCCGGCGAGCGCGCCGCACAGCACGTACGCGGTCATGATCCGCTTGCGGACGGGGATGCCGGCGAGGTTCGCGGCCTCGGGGCTTGAGCCGAGCGCGTACATCTCGCGGCCGCTGCGGTAGCTGCGCAGGTAGTAGCCGACGCAGAGCAGGACGGCGACGGCGAGCAGCGCCAGGTAGGGCACGATCCAGATGCCGTCGTGGCCGAAGTCGACGAAGGCGTCGGGCAGGTCGGCGGCGACGATCTGCTGGGAGCCGACCCAGATGGAGTCGATGCCGCGCACCACGTAGAGCGTGCCGAGGGTGACGACGAGGGCGGGCACCTTGCCGAGGCTGACGAGCGCGCCGTTGAGGACGCCGAAGACGGTGCCGATGGCGACGGCGTACACGACGGCGATCAGTGAACTGCCGCCGCCCTGAAGGTAGTCACCGGCGGCGAAGGCGGAGATGCCGAGCACCGAGCCGACGGACAGGTCGACGTTGCGGGTGATGACGACGATCGCCTGACCGGTGGCGACGAGGACGAGGATGGTGGCGTTCAGGAGGAGGTCCTTGACGCCCTGCTGGGACAGGAACTCGGTGTTGGAGACCTGCGTGGCGAGCAGCATCACCACGAGCACGGCGGCGACGGCGAGTTCGCGCGCCTTGAACACCTTGTCGAGCAGCCGGCGCCCCGCGGTGGGCGGCGGCGCCGCGTCCTCGCGTACGGGTGGTGCGGTGATGGTCATGAGGTGCTCCTAGGGCCCTTCTGACGGGTCAGGCCGGATGCGGACGGCGTCCACGTGCGGTGCGGGCGAGTGGGGTCTGGGGCGTGCAGCTGCAAGGCGGAGGAGGGCGTCAACGCGGAGCGTTGGCAACCGACGACAACG
>NZ_JAOZYC010000046.1:0-149803 GCF_035798155.1 Streptomyces endophyticus
ATCAGGGACTCGAACCCCGGACACGCGGATTAAGAGTCCGCTGCTCTAACCAACTGAGCTAATGGCGCCGGTTGACGTCGTAGACATTAGCACCAGGATCGGGGGCAGGAAAAATCGAAATGCGTACCGCGGCCTGCGCACTCGCGCGGGCCGCCCGGACGCATGCCCAGCGCATCACCTCGGGCCCCGGCAGCCATGGGTGGCGGGTGTCGGGGGCGACCACCCAGCGGGATTCCTGGCGCTGGTCGGGCCGGAGCGCGGCGCGGGTCGTGGGGGCCGGGCCCGTGACCGCGTCGCCGGCGCCGTGGTAGAGCAGCGGCGGCACCGCGGGGCCCCACTCCTCCCAGTGGAGGAGGGACGGCAGACGCTGGGCCGTGCCCGGCGCGGTGAACAGGAGCATGCGGCCCCGGTGCGTGGCGACGGGCCCCGAGCCGGGCCCCTCGGACCAGAGGCGGTCTAACATCCGCCGGCCGAAGATCGCGGGCACGTTCACCACGTCGAAGACGGATCCGCAGGGGAGGACGACGGGGGCCGTGGGCCGCGACTCCCAGTGGGCGAGCGTGGAGCGGGGGTACGCCCCGGCCGAGGCGAGCCAGGCGGCGCCCTCGGGGGTGACGTCGCAGATGTCGAAGTGGTCATGCGCGCCAGGGGCCGTAGCCGACGGGGCGTGGGGGGAGTACGGAGGCGTCGCGGTGCTCATGCCTCATACATCTACAGGGGGTGAGGGGGTGATCGCCAAGGGTTGCGGAAAATCGGGACAGGAGTGGGCGGGGTGGAGTATCTTGCCCACTGGCATATGCCAAACGATCATTACGGCCCCGCGGCCCGGCCCCGGCACGGCCCTCGCTACGTCGTCTGCTCCTGGGTCCCGCGCAGCAGATCGCGGCCGAACTCGACCATCTTCTTCGCGTAGTCCTCGGTCCAGTCCGCGCGCTCCGCGATGTCCGCCGTGGTGAGCCGGTCGAAGCGGCGCGGGTCGGCGAGCTGGGCCGCGGCGACGGCCTGGAACTCCATGGACCGGTCCGCCGCCGAGCGGAACGCGTGCGTCAGCTCCGTGGCCCGGGTGAGCAGCTCGCGGGGGTCCTCGATGGACTCCAGGTCGAAGAAGTGCTCCGGGTCGGCGGACGCGTCCGCGGGTTCGAAGATCAGCGGGGCGGGTCGCAGCCGGGGCTGGTGGGTTCGGTCGGGCTCCGCCATGGTGCGGCCTCCTGTTGCCGGGGTGGCCCGCGGTTCGGTGCCGGGCCACCTTCCATTGTCCGTCGGCCCGCAAGAGGGCGGGGGGCTCCGCCCGGGGCCGGGTGCAAACGATCGGGGCTCTGCCCCGGACCCCGCTCCTCAAACTCCGGAGGGGCTTGAAGGGCGGACCGGCTGCTCAAGGTGGACCCGGTGATCCGCCAGGCGGGCCAGCACCGAGTGGTTCGCTTCCCAGCCGTCCGGGAATTTCACCGTCACGCCGAGTTGTACGGGATCCGCCGACGGGTGTTCGTCCAGGAGGTCCGCGACCCCGGCCCGGCACACCACCACGCACGCGTGCCGATGCCGCGACGCGAGGACGCAGAGCCGGCCCGTCTCCAAGTGGAACGCCGTCGCGTCCGGGCGTCCGGACAGCGGGTGCAGGACGACGGTGACGTCGAACTCCCGGCCCTGAAGCCGGTTCGCCGTGTCCACGGTGACGTCGTGCACATCCAGCTCGGCCAGCGCCGCCCGTACCGCCGCCGCCTGGTCGCGGTGCGCGGTGCCGACGCAGATCCGCTCGGCCGTCAGCGAGCCCTCGCCGGACTCGGAGCGCGTGACGCCCTCCCGGTCGAGCAGCCGCCGTACGACCAGGGCCACGGCCCGTACCGCCTCCGGGTCCGTACGTGGCGTGTGCGCGGCGGGCAGTTCGAGCAGGCCCCAGCCGGAGGCCGCGGCCTCGTCGATGACGCGGTCGGGGCCCGAACCGTCCGACGCCACCTTGAAGTCCAGCTCACGGTCGCCCTCGTCCGTGCCGCTGCGGAACGGCGTGTACGGGTAGAAGGCGTCGGAGACCAGGGGCGCCGCCGAGGCCGGGAGCCGCCAGGAGACCGGGAGCCGGTGCTGCGGCAGCTCCGGGTTGTGGGCCAGCAGCGTCGACACCGCCGAGGCCGACGGGTCGTAGGACAGGCCCGCCCACTGCTCCGCCCCGACGATCGAGAACGGGTCCAACTGCCCCGGGTCGCCCACGAACAGCGCCCGCTCGAACAGCCCCGCGACGGCCAGCAGGGAGTCGGAGCGCATCTGGTACGCCTCGTCGACGATCGCGTGCGGCCACGGCCCTCCCGCGTCGGAGGCCTTCACGTGCGCCCACTTCGCGGCCGTCGAGACGACGATCGGCAGTGGGGCCAGATCGCCGGCCTTCGTCGACAGGCGGACGTTCGGCAGGTCGTCGAGCGCCTTCTCGTACGCCTCCGGGTCGCTGCTGTGCAGCCGGCCGACGGCCAGCTCCGGGTTCTTCGCGTGGAGGCGCAGGACGAGGTCGTCCACCTGCGCGTTCGTCTGCGCCACGATCATCAACGAGCGTCCGGCGTCCGCGAGTTCGAGCGCTGCTCGCACCACGAGGGTCGACTTCCCGGCGCCCGGCGGCGAGTCGACGACGATGCCGCGCGCCGTGCCGTGCAAGGTGTCGCGGAGGATGGCGGCGGTGGCCTGCCCCGCCGCATCGGACGGGCTGAGGGCGGTGGTCGTCGTCGTGGTCACAGCACGTCCTCCGAAGTCACGGTGTCGGGCGACTCCGCGCCCGTCCCCGGCGGGCCGCCGTGCGTCCACGGTGTCTCCTCCGGATCGGGCAGCTTGGGGCCGCCGCGCTGCTCGTGCTCGAACAGCGTCCAGCACACCCGCTCGCCCTTCTCCGGCAGCGAACCCTCGGCGGGCTCCTTGCCGCGGCCCATCTTGTCCAGGATCCGCAGCACGACCGGGGCGTCCGCGCCCCCGGCGCCCTCGGCACCCCCGGTCTCGTATCCCACGAACTCGGCCGTCTGCGGCTTGCCTTCGAGGGAGCGGTACACCTTCACGCCCACGCCGAGGCGCGGCCCGTCCTCCGTGCGGAGCGTGACCAGCGGGCGGGGCCGCTTCTTCTCGTTGTACGCCGCCACCACCTCGGTCACCTCACCGGCGAACGCCTCGCCCGCGAGGCGGCGGCCCGCCATCACCAGCGGATCGTCCAGCGCCTCCTGCGCGTCCAGGCGGGCCTGCTCGCGCTCGCGCGTGGCCAGCTTGTTCGCCGCCGTCACCGCGTCGTCGCGGCGCGGCTGCGGGGGCTCGCCCGCGAGGACCCGGTCGCGGTGCCCGGTGAACGACCAGCGGTCGCGGGTCCAGCGCTCCGCCGCGTAACCGCCCTCGGGCAGCGTGCACAGCTGGTCGAGGCCGCGCCACACCGCGTCCCACGTGGGCCGCGTGCGGGACTCGACCAGGGCGTGGATCTCCCGCTCGGCGGCGGTCAGTTCGGCGAGCCGGCCCTCGGCCTCGATCGCGTCCTCGGCGGCCGCGTGGCGCGTACGGGCCTTGTCGTAGCGCTCGATCGCGGGCGCCAGCAGCTTGTTGTCGAAGGCGGGGTCCGTGGCGGGGCCCGCAGGCGGGCAGAGCAGCTGGCCGTGCCTGTCGCGGTCCAGCTCGGCGCCGAGCGCGGCCGCGGCTCCCGAGGTGCCCTCCGGTGCCTCGATCCAGGTGAGCAGCGCGCCCAGGTGCTGGTCCTCCAGGCTCGACTGGCCCGTCGCCCAGTGCCGCGACAGCAGGTCCGTCATCGCGAGCAGCAGGGCGGAGCCGGGGACCCGCGCGCGCTCCCCGAAGTGCGTGAGCCAGCGGCCGAGGAGCGGGACGTGCGGCGGCGCCGGATAGGGCGTCTCCGGGTCCTGCTCCGCGGTGCGGCGAAAGCGCATGGAGCGGCCGAGGAGGCGGATGAACTCGATGCCCGCGCGGCCCGGCACGATCAACTGCGGGGCGTCCGCGCACAGTTCGACCTCGACCTTGACCTTCTTGCCGGTCTCCGCGTCGACCTCGCTGCGCTCGGCGGCCTCGACTTCGGCGGCGTACGTGTCGATGTACGGCAGGACCTCGTCGGCCAGTTGTGTCAGGAACGCGAAGCGGAGGTCGCGGTCGCGGGGCTGCGGGACGACCAGCAGGCGCGGTGACGTGCGCTCGGTGCCGACGAGCGCGCCGAGCGGGGCGCCGGTCTCGCCGGCCGTCGTGAGCGGCACGAGCACCAATGGGCGCTGGGACAGGTGGCGATGGCGCACGGTGGCGCTGCGCTGGGCTCGGCCGGTCGCGGTGGCTTCCAGCCGGGCCAGATGGTTGATCAGGCTCACCGGTGCGCCTCCCATTCAAGCCCCTGCGGCGATTGAGCAGCGGGGTCCGGGGCGGAGCCCCGAGGCGTAAGGATCAGCACCGCGCACCGCCGAGTGCCTCGTCCCGCAGCTGCGCCGCGCGGCGCAGCGCCGCCACCGTCGGGTCCGCCGGGTCGCCCGTCTCGCCGTGGGCCGCGGCCAGGACCTCGTCGACCGTGGTCAGCGAGCCGAGTTCGGCGCGCAGGGGGCGGCCGAGCGCGGTCACCGCGCCCTCCTCGCGCGCGTGGTCGCGACAGTGGAAGGCCAGCTCGCACGCGGCCAGGCACTCCGGCGCGTACGTCGCCGGAACCGACTCGACCGCCGCCGTCAGCTCGGCCGGGGGCAGCTCCGGGTCGAAGACCGTGCCCGGCGGGAGCGCCGCCGCGATGTCCTCCACGCGGGTCAGGCGCTCCAACTGGCGGCGCGTCACCGAGCGTTGCTTGCGCACGTCGACCGCCGACGCCGCCGGCAGGTTCGAGAAGTTCTTGGGGCACACGAGCACGATCCGGTCGCGGACCCGTACCCCCGCGTCCGGCATCCGGGCCGCGACCTCCTCCAGGGCCAGCACGTACACCGCCGACTGGCGGGCCGCCGCGCCCACCTTCGACGCGTCCGCCGCGCCGTCGATCATCGGGAACGACTTGATCTCGACGACCGTCCAGCTGCCGTCCGGATGCACCACCACGGCGTCCGGTTCGAGGAACGCCGGGCTGCCCGCCACGTCGAGCGCCAGCATCGGGTGGTCGAGGAACGTCCAGGTCCCCGGCGACTCGACGGCCTCCCGGAGGGCGAGCGCGGTGCGCGCCGTGCGGCCCTCGGGGCCGATCGCGGAGAGGTCCGGGGCCCGTACGAGATCGGGGGTCGGCTCGGGCGCGACGCCGTCCACGCGCGCGTGGACGAGCCCCAGCAGCTCCGAGCCGCCGTCCGACTTCACCCGCGCCTCGAACACATTGCCGCGGGCCAGGGCGAACTGGGACTGGCCGAACGAGGACGGTGAGCCCAACGCATCCGCTATGCGCGCCTTGTCGACCCCCGCGCCGTCCAGGAGCGCCCGCCTTCGGCAGCCCGGGTTGGCCGCGAGTGCGGCCAGGGCCCGGGCGTCCAGCGGGCGCGGCGGATGGTCCGGGCCGCGCAGTTCAGCGAGCCGGTGCCGCAGCCCCGTCGCCGCTGTCCTGCGACGTGGCTGCCTTGCGCTGTCGGGGAATTCGCTCACCCGGGGAAGTCTGGCACTCTCCACTGACAATCGGGGCTTGCGTGGCGGAAGGGGCGGCCGACGCCCCCGCGAGCAGGCCGTACGCCCGGTCCTTCAGGCGTGCCGCGACGAGCCGCACCGGCTTCGTCAGGAGCAGGCCCGCGGCCATCACCGCGACCCCGGCGAGCGCGTCGAAGAAGTAGTGGTTGGCCGTGCCCATCACGATGACCGTGGTCATCAGCGGGTACCCGACGCCCACCGCCTTCACGTACGGGGACTTGGCGTGCCGCCACAGCAGGACGCCGCACCACAGCGCCCAGCCGACGTGCAGGCTGGGCATCGCCGCGTACTGGTTGGTCAGGTCGCCCATGCCCTTGGGGGCGCTGGCCGCGCCGCCCCACCAGCCGTACGAGCTGTAGTGGGCCATCGTGTCGATGAAGCCGTGGTGCGCGGCGAGCAGCCGGGGCGGGCTGGTCGGCAGCAGGACGAAGCCGATGAGGCCGATCATCGTCGAGGTCATCAGCCAGGTGCGGGCCGTCCGGTAGATCTCGGAGCGGCGGCGGAACAGCCAGACGAGGACGATCGGGGTGATCAGATAGTGGAGCGAGGCGTACCAGAAGTCGGCGGGGATGCCGATCCACGGTTCGCGGGTGAAGAGACGGTTCAGCGGGTGCTCGAGGTTGAGGTGGACGGCCTGCTCGGCCCGGAGGATCGCGAGACCGTGGTCGACGGCCTGCCGCACGTCACCGCCGGCGAGCAAGCGGCCTGCCGAGTACGCGCCGTACACCAGAAGGATCAGCGGCAGCTCCGTCCACCAGCGGAGCCCGGCGCCGGGTATCGCTTCCGTGCGCGGTGCCTCGTCGGTCTGCGACATGCGGGCCGCTCCCCCTCTTCGTTCGTGCGGCGGCCTCTGGCCACGGCCTCACTTTACGGCGTATATGGGGCTCGGCATGGGTGACCCCTGACCCTCCTAGACGCAGCGATCACGCTGCGGGTTGCCCGCCGGGCGGCCTCCCTGTGGGTTGCGCGATGATGGACGGGGCGATCCTTCCCGCTCGCTCTATGTTCACCCTTGAACCCTTGTAGTTGCTTGTAGTTTCGAAAGAGGCCCCGCTCATGGCACCGCGCATCCTGTTGGCCCGGCACGGACAGACCGAATGGTCGCTGTCCGGACGGCACACCGGGAGGACGGACATCCCACTCCTGGAAGAGGGCAGGCGCGGCGCGAAACTGCTCGGCGAGCGGCTCGGGCGTGCGCCTTTCGACGAGCAGCTCGGGCTCGACGGGGTCGAGGTGCGTACGTCTCCGCTGGTGCGCGCGAGCGAGACGTGCGAGCTCGCCGGATTCGGGGAGCGGGCGACCACCTGGGACGCGCTCATGGAGTGGGACTACGGGGCGTACGAGGGGCTGACACCCGCGCAGATCCAGGAGCTCAGGCCCGGCTGGTTCATCTGGCGGGACGGGGTGCCGGAGGGGGAGTCGCTCGCCGAGGTGACGGCGCGGGCCGACGAGGTCGTGGAGTGGGCGCGCTCCGCCGACCGGGACGTCCTGGTCTTCGCCCACGGCCACATCCTGCGGTCGATCGGGGCGCGTTGGCTCGGACTCCCGCTGGACTTCGCCGCGCGGATCCGCTTGAACCCGACGTCGCTGTCCGTACTGGGATGGGCGTACGGCGAGCCGGCACTGGAGTCGTGGAACGACACGGGCCACCTGACGGCGGGCTGAACCGGCCCGGGCCGGCAGCGGCCGGGGAGGGTTACGCCGAGCGGCGCGACAGCGCGTGGGTGTCCAGGAACGCGGAGACGCCTGACGCGCGGCGGTGGGGGAGAAGCACCCGCGCCGTCGTGGCCAGCATGCCCTCGATGCGTGAAGAGCGGACGTCCTGGAGGAGGTTGAGCGCGCGCAGGCCGGCGGAGGCCGATTCGTCGGGGTGGCCCGCGCGCGCCAGGTCGTCCGCCAACTCGGCCGTGTACAAGGCCATGTTGCGGGTGAAGTGCGGGTCCTGGAGGGCCACCGCGCGCCGCGCGTGCAGGGAGGCGCGGTCCCAGCCGCCCAGCGCCGACCAGCACTGCGCCTCAAGGCCCTCCAGCTCGGCCTCGCCGTAGAACGACATCCACTCCGGATCCGTGTCCGACGCCCCCCGCGCGAACAGTGCCTGCGCGCGGGCGAGCGAGCGTTCGCAGGACGGCTGGTCGCCCAACCCGGCCCAGCCGCCCGCCTCTCGCAGGGCGAGGAGGGAGAGCAGGCGGGGGGAGCCGAGGCGGGAGGCCACGCGGGTGGCCGCCTGCGCGGCGCGAACCGCCTCGCGGGGGCGGCCCGCGTCGCGCGCCAGGAACGCCGTGTTGCAGAACGCGTGCGCCTCCAACGCCTCGTCGCCCGCCATCCGTGCCGTCGCGAGCGCTTCCGCGTAGTGCGAGCGCGCGTCGTCGAAGCGGCCCGAGTCATGGGCCAACCAGCCGACGGAGATGGCCAGTTCGCCCGCTCCGGTCTGCAGGCGCTCGGTGACCTCGCGCTGGCCCGTGCCCGCGTCGAGCAGTTCGAAGGCCGTACGCAGGGGAGCCGAGGCCCGCCGGTACAGGCCGTCGGCGCCGTGCCGGTCGTCGAGCAGCCGGATCCGCCGGATCGCCTCCTCGACGGCACCGATCCCGGCCCTCGCCGGATGCCGGTCGAGGTCCGCGGGAAGCGTGGGGACGCCGAAGGGCGCCAGGGTGGCGACGGCCACGGTGGCCGTCGAGCCGGTCATGCCGGTCATGAATGCGCGACGTCGCACGTCGCTCTCCTTGTTTGCTGCGTGTTCTGCGTGGCACGTGTACTGCGCGTCGGCGGTGGCGGCGGGGCGCGCACCCCGGCCACGTACCGCAGAGCGGGGCGCGAACCCCAGGTCCGCGAGGGTCCGGCCCGGGAACATGTGCAGGAACACCCGCTCGTACGCGTAGTTGGGGCAGCGGATCTCGCCGGCCTCCACGCGTCCGATGTAGCGCGCGTCGCAGCTGACCCGCTCACCGATCTCCCGGGCCGCGCGCCGCACCGCGGCCGCGAACTCGCCCGGCGAGCGCTGACCACGCAGCTCCCGGAAGGCGAGATTCGGTCGTGGAGACTGCGGCGTCGAGATGTCCGAGGCGATCGGCGACGACGTCATGAGCGGGTCCTCCCGTGCGAACCGTGCCGGACGGCAGGGAAGTTGGGAGTGCCCGGGATCCCGAGAGGGAGGGGCGCCGCGACTTCCTTGTTCCGGCGAGGCTCGAAGGTACCGGCTGTGACGACCGCGACACGCTGGGTTTGGCTACAAACCGGATATCTCACCCACGATCCGCCATGAACTGCCATCCTTTGCGGCGGCGTGCCGCCGTAGCTGTTGACGGCACGTGCGCGTTGAACCATGCGGCGAAACCCCACGAGCGAGGAGGGGCCGACGTGTTGGACGCGGTCAAGACCACGGTGTCATTTCCCACGACCCCCACGACCCCCACGACGGTGCGGCATCGGCCGAGCGAGGAGTGCAGCGCACCGCCGCCCGGCGACTGCGACCTGGTCACGGTGCCGTCCCGGCAGGGCCTGGAGGCGGTCGACATCCTGCGCCGCGGCTGTACGGAAACGGTTGGCCCCGTGCTGCACGACGGGGGCGGCGACACCCTCGGCTTCCTCGTGCCGCCCGGCACCGCCGACGGCTGGGACCTGCCCGGCAGCGACTGCACGCACACGCAGGGCCGCGGCCTCGCGATCGGCGTGCGCCCCGACCCGCCGGTCGAGGGCACGGGCTGGCTGCTCCCGCCGGACCCCGTGGAACGCCCCACGGACCTGATCACCGACCCCGCGGTGCTGCGAGCCGCGCTCGGCGAGGCGGCCCGCATGATCGAGGCGGCGGACAACTGCCGTTGAGCCGTTTCGTGCGGGGCCGTCGATAATGGCCGAATGGCAAGGTCGCGAGGGCTGTGTCTGCCCGGGGGCCACCCCCGGACCCCCGGCCGGGCGGGCCGGTCGACCGTGGGTGCCGGAGGGTGCTTGTGGCGGGGCGGTGGTGTGATCGAGGCGGCGGGCGGCTGCCGTTGAGCTCGTACGTGCGGGGGCTTGGAGCCCGGAGTGGCTCGGGTGTGATGGGGCTGTCGATAATGGCTGAATGGCAAGGTCGCGAGGGAAGCAGGCGCAGGGGCGTGCGGGGCGGGAGGCCGTGGTCGAGGAGGTTGACGGCGGGCTCGCCGAGCTGGTGCCCGACCGGGACCGGCCGGCCGGCTGGACGTTGCTCGTGGACGGCGCGCCGCAGTCCCACGTGGACCTCGACGACCCGGGCCACCTCTCCTTCGAGTACCAGCGCCGCATCGGCCACGTCATCGATCTGGCCGCAGAGCCGGGCCGCCCCGTGCAGGCCGTGCACCTCGGTGGCGGGGCGTTCACGCTGGCCCGCTACGTCGCCGCGACCCGGCCCCGCTCCACGCAGCAGGTCGTGGAGCGGGACGGGGCGCTGGTCCAACTCGTGCGCGGCACGTTGCCGTTGGATCCGGGGCAGCGGATCCGGGTGCGGACCGCCGACGCGCGTGAGGCGCTCGCCAAGCTGCCCGACGACTGGGCCGACGTCCTCGTGGCCGACGTGTTCAGCGGGGCGCGTACGCCCGCCCATCTCACCAGTACGGAGTTCCTGACCGAGGTGCGGCGCGTGCTGCGGCCCACCGGGACGTACGTCGCCAATATCGCGGACGGGCCGCCGCTCGCGTATCTGCGCGGTCAGATCGCCACCGCCGCGGCCGTCTTCCCCGAGCTCGCGCTCGTCGCCGATCCGACGGTGCTGCGTGGCAAGAGGTTCGGGAACGCGGTGCTGGTCGCCTCCGCGGGGGTGTTGCCCGTGGCTGAGCTGACGCGGCGGGCGGCGGGGGATTCGCATCCGGGGCGGGTCGAGCACGGGAAGGAGCTCGCGCTCTTCACGGGTGGGGTGGGGGCGGTCACCGATGCGTCGGCGAAGGCGTCTCCGGCGCCGCCGCCCTCGGTGTTCCGCTAGTCGTTGCCCACGTCGCGGGGCTCTGCCCCGGACCCCGCGCCTCAAGCGCCGGCGGGGCTGGAAGGGGTCAGTATTTCGCGGTCTCGACCGTTGGTTCGTGGTCGTGCCATGTGCAGAACACTGAGACTTTTTTCTCGCCCGAGGTGAACTCGACGCGGATCCACGTCGGCTGTTTCCACACCTGGACCGACCAGCCCGCGGCGGGCGTCGCGGAGACGAGGGTCGCCGAGGTCTTCTGGAGGTCGAAGACCGCGCGGCCGCCGGTCGTCGCGTAACTCTTGACGGAGCCGGAGGACGGCGGCGCGGGGGACGTCGTACGAGGGCGGGGCGAGGGGGATGCCGACCTCGACGCGGGCGGCGACGTACGGCTCGGTGACGCCGACGGTTCGCGGGTCGACGTCGACGGTTCGGGCCTGTGCGTCGACGAGGCCACCGGCGGCTCCGCGTCCGGCTCGTCCTGCGTGGCCGCGACGGGCAGCGCCTGCGGCGGGTCGTACACCGTGCCCGACATCACCGTGTGCACGCCCCACCACGACAGCGTCACCGCGGCCCCGGTGGCGAGCAGCCACGCGACGCCGTGGGTGAGCCGGCGACGGCCGGGGTGGTCCTGGTTCCGGGAGGGCGGGGGCGGGCTCTCGTGCATCGCGGGCCATACTGCACCACACCGGCCCCGGCTGTCCCGCGAGGACCACAGTCACCCGGGAGAGGCCCAGGGTCTGGGTGGAGTGATGGCCCGGGCTCGCGGGGCGTGGCACGCACGCTCGCTGCGTTGCCGAAAAATCCTAGTAGCTCCGCTACGAGGACTTCCCGGCGCCTTGCGATCGCACGCCCCACGCCCCGCTCCCTTTCCGGACCATCACTCCACCCAGACCCTGAACGGCCGGATGGCGTACGGTGCCGTCCCATGGCAAGTGTGCTCGTGGTCGAGGACGACCAGTTCGTACGCTCAGCCCTCATCCGGCACCTGACCGACGCCGCGCACGCCGTGCGCAGCGTCGGCACGGCTCTGGAGGCGCTGCGCGAGGTCGCCCATCTCCGGTTCGACGTGGTGATCCTGGATCTTGGCCTGCCCGATCTCGACGGGGCCGAGGCGCTGAAGATGCTGCGCGGGATCACCGACGTGCCCGTGATCATCGCCACTGCGCGGGACGACGAGGCCGAGATAGTGCGGCTGCTGAACGACGGCGCCGACGACTATCTGACCAAGCCGTTCTCGCCCGAGCACCTGTCCGCCCGGATGGCCGCCGTGCTGCGCCGCTCGCGGGGGACCACGGGCGCGGAGCCGCCCTCGCGGGTGATCCGGGTCGGCGGGCTGTCGATCGATCCGTTGCGGCGGCAGGCGGAGCTCGATGGTGCGCCGCTGGATCTGACGCGGCGCGAGTTCGACCTGCTGACGTTCCTCGCCGGGCGGCCCGGCGTCGTCGTCGCCCGCAAGGAGCTGCTCGCCGAGGTGTGGCAGCAGTCCTACGGGGATGACCAGACCATTGATGTGCACTTGTCCTGGTTGCGGAGGAAGTTGGGGGAGACTGCCGCCCGGCCGCGGTATCTGCACACCCTGCGCGGCGTCGGCGTGAAGCTGGAGCCGCCGGCATGAGGTGGGCGCTGGTGAAGGTGTGCCTCGCCGTCACGACGATGGTGGTGGTCGCCTTCGCCGTACCGCTCGGCCTCGTGATCAAGGAGATGGCGCGGGACCGGGCCTTCTCGAACGCCGAGCGGACCGCCGCCGCCATCGGCCCCACCCTCTCCATCACTACCGACCGCGACCAGCTCGACCGCGCCCTCGCCACCGCGCAGACCGGCGGCGAGGACCGGATGTCGGTGTACGTCCCGGCCGGCGGCGGGCACGAGGCGATCCGGCTCGGCGAGCAGCGGGTCGGGCGGGACCGGCTCGACATCCGGCAGGCCACCGTCGTGGACGTGCCGGGCGGCTCGGTGTGGCTGCAGCCCATCGCGGTGAGCACCGGCAAGATCGCCGTCGTCGAGGTGTACGTGCCCGAGGCCGAGGTCACCAATGGTGTGACGACCGCGTGGGTCGTGCTCGGGGGTGTCGGCATCGCGTTGATCATCGGGTCGGTGGCGGTCGCGGACCGGCTCGGTGGCCGGATGGTGCAGCCGGCGCAGCGGCTCGTGGGTGCCGCGCACGACCTGGGGGACGGGAAGCTCGGGGCGCGGGTGCCCGAGGACGGTCCGACCGAGCTGCGGCTCGCCGCCGTGGCGTTCAATTCCATGGCTGATCAGGTTGTTCAACTGCTGGCGAACGAGCGGGAGTTGGCGGCCGACCTGTCGCACCGGCTGCGTACTCCGCTGACCGTGCTCCGGCTCAACGCGGCTTCGCTCGGGGACGGGCCCGCCGCCGAGCAGACCCGGGCCGCCGTGGAGCAGCTGGAGCACGAGGTCGACACCATCATCCGCACCGCGCGCGAAGCGAAACCGCAGACGGCGGCGGCAGGACCCGGCGCGGGCTGTGACGCCGCCGAGGTGATCCGCGAGCGCATGGACTTCTGGTCGGCGCTCGCCGAGGACGAGGGGCGCAAGGTGCGGGTCGCCGGGGTCGACCGCCCCGTACGCCTGCCGGTCGCCCGCGGTGAGCTGGCGGCCGCGCTCGACGCGCTGCTCGGCAACGTGTTCCGGCACACCCCGGAGGGCACGGCGTTCGCGGTCGACGTGCACCGGGCGGAGGGGGCCGTGATCGTGCTCGTCTCCGACGGGGGCCCCGGCATCGCCGACCCGGAGGCCGCGCTGGCCCGCGGCACGGAGGGTGTCGAGGTCGGCTCGACCGGGCTCGGCCTGGACATCGCGCGCCGGGTCGCCGAGTCCACGGGCGGCGACGTGCGCATCGGCTCGTCCATGCTCGGCGGCACCGAGGTGCGGATCTGGCTTCAGCTGGAGGGGTACCGGCCCGTCGAGGGGCGTCGCGGGCACGGGCGGCGCGGCCGGGAACGCAAAGGATTGGTCTCGACCTTTAACCGGTCCCGATCCCTCACTTAAGCCAACCCTAAGATCCTCAACGCCCTTCCCTGTTGCCCGAATTGCCGGGTTGCGGATCGCTAGCGTCTGCCGGAGCCAACCCCCCACGTAGACCTAAGGCAGGCACGCGATGAGCAGCAGCATGCACCGGCGCAGGATCAGCGGCAGGAAGAAGGCGGTGGGCGGTGTCGTGGCCGCCGCTCTCGTGGGCGGCGGCGCGTTCCTCTTCTCCTCCGGCGCGTCCGCCGAGGTGACGAGCTCGGGCGCCGCCTTCGCTCCGTACGTCGACACCTCGCTGCAGCCGAAGTTCGACCTGGTCGGCTCCTCCAAGGCCACCGGCGTCAAGGAGTTCAACCTCGCCTTCATCACCTCCGGCGGCGACTGCTCCCCGAAGTGGGGCGGGGTCACCGACGTCGGCAGCGACGAAGTCGCCGCGCAGATCGGCGACTTGAGGTCGGCGGGCGGCGACGTACGCGTCTCCTTCGGCGGCGCGAGCGGCACCGAGCTGGCGCAGGCCTGTTCCTCGGCGGGCGACCTTGCGGCGGCGTACCAGAAGGTCATCGACAAGTTCGACCTCACCAAGGTCGACTTCGACATCGAGGGCGGCGCGCTGCCCGACACGGCGAGCAACACCAAGCGCGCCGAGGCGATCGCGACGCTGCAGAAGGACAATCCCGACCTGAACGTCTCGGTGACGCTGCCGGTGATGCCCGAGGGGCTCACCCAGGACGGCGTGAACTTCCTCAAGAACGCCAAGGACAACGGCGCCTCGCCCGACCTCGTCAACGTCATGGCGATGGACTACGGGGCGTCCTACAGCGGAGACATGGGCGACTACGCCGAGCAGGCGGCGACCGCCACGCAGGCGCAGGTGAAGTCGGCCCTCGGCCTGTCGGACGCGGACGCCTGGAAGGCCGTCGCGATCACCCCCATGATCGGCGTCAACGACGTCTCGTCCGAGGTCTTCAAGGTCGAGGACGCCACGCAGCTCGTCTCCTTCGCGAAGGAGAAGGGCCTCGGCGGACTGTCCATGTGGTCGGCGACCCGCGACAAGGCGTGCGAGGGCGGGGCCTCCGACTCGGCGCAGCCGACGTGCAGTTCGATCGAGCAGGAGGCGGACGCGTTCCAGAAGGCGTTCGCGAAGTTCAACTAGCCACCACGTAGCCACCACGTAGCCATCAGAGGCAGCCATCACGCCCCACACAGGCGGGAGCCCCGACCGGCTCACCCCCCATCCGGCCGGGGCTCCCGTGGTGCGCAGGGGCCTACGCCTGCGAGGTCCGCCACTCCTCCGCGTAGTCGTTGAAGATGCCGCGCAGATGGTGGCCGATCTTCAGATAGTCCAGGTTGTCGAGGTTGGCGAGCGAGACGCGGACCGACCACTCGGGGCCCTCGAAGCCGCCGCCGTTGAGCAGGACCACGCCCGTCTGCTGGGCGAGCCGGAACAGGGCGTCGACCGGCTCGTAGTTCTTCTCCAGGAACCGGGCGAACGACGTGCCGTGGACGCGCTCGGCCTCGGCGAGGAGGTCCAGCTCGATGTAGTAGGCGGCCCGGTGGGGGTCTTCGTGGATCTTCATCTGGGCGCCTTCGAGGAGCAGGTCGAGGCGCTGCTGGACGATGGAGCGGATCTTCTCCTTGTACGCCTGGCCCTCCTCCAACATGTCGAACAGGGAGAAGAGCGCCATCATCACCTGCTGCGGCAGCGAAAGGCCCGCCGTGTGGTTGAGCGCCACCTGCCGGGAGTCCGCGACGAGCCGGTCGATGAACCTGATCTTCTCCGGCTCCAGGGTCAGCGAGCCGTACCGCTTGTTCAGCCGGTCCTTCTCCTCCTGCGGGAGCTGCGCGAGCCGCTCGTCGATGATGTTGTCGTCGTGCAGCCCGATCACGCCGAGCCGCCAGCCCGTGCACCCGTAGTGCTTCGAGTACGAGTAGACGAGCAGGGTGTTGCGCGGCAGGTCCGCGGCGATCGAGCGGAAGCCCTCCACGAACGTGCCGTACACGTCGTCGGTGACGAGCAGCAGGTTCGGGTTCTTCGCCGCGACGATCTCCTTGATCTGGTTCGCGACCCGGGTGCTCAGCGCCAGGGAGGGCGGGTTGGAGGGGTTCACCAGGCAGACCAGCTTGATCTCCGGGTCCTCCAGCTTGGCGACCTCCTCCTCCGGGTACCGCCACTCGCGCACGCCCGTCTCGGCGAACTTGCTGGCCGAGATGTACGTGACGTCGAACTCGTAGGTGTCGAGCTCGGGGATCTCGATGTACGGGGTGAAGACCGGGACCATCAGCGCGATCTTGTCGCCCTTCTTCAAGAGCCCGTTCTTCATGAGCGAGTCGAAGATGTAGCACATGGCCGCCGTGCCGCCCTCGGTGGCGAACAGCGACAGGTTGTCCGCGGGCGCCTTCTTGTCGAACATCTCGTCCGCGAGGTAGCCGCGCACCACCTGCTCGCCGTGGGTCAACATGCGGTCGGGTACCGGGTAGTTGTCGCCCGTGATGCCGTCCGTCAGCTCGTGCACCCACTCGTCCTTGTCGAACCCGAAGCGCTGGATTGCGTGCTGGACGCACTGCGCGAGGAGCTCGATGCCCGGCAGGTCCGGGTGGCGGCGTACGAACGTGTCGAAGCGCTCGTACGCGCCCTGCTTCTCCGGCATCCCGCCGAGGTTGTCGGCGGTCCACACGCGCCGCGACTCCTCCAGGGCGAAGTAGCCGAGCGCGTAGAACGCCTCGCGGGGTCCGGTGGCGATCCAGTTCGGGTTGCCGCGGCCCGCGTTGAGCATCTGGCGGCTGGACTTCTCCTTCTGGCCGGGCTGGTCGGCCTGCGCCTGCTCGGCGAGGTCGATGAAGATGTTCTTCAGCTCGAAGGGGGAGAGCTGGGCGTACTGCTGGATCTCTTCGCGCGTGAACGTCGTCTTGGTCATGAGAGGTCCTTAAGTGCGGTGCGGGGACTCAGTGTTGGAGGAGGACGATCACGGCGCCCCAGATGGTGAGGAGCACGTTGCCGACCGCGTACGGGATCGTGTAGCCGAGGGTCGGCACCTGGGAGCGGGCGGACTCGTTGATCGCGCCGATCGCCGCGGTGGTCGTCTGGCCGCCCGCGAGGACGCCCATCAGGATCGGGAAGCGGATCTTCTGCACGTAGTGGCCGAAGACGAAGCCGATGAGCAGCGGGATGACGGTGGCGACGGCGCCGAACACCAGCAGGCCCCAGCCGGCGTCGGAGAGCCCCGAGGTGAAGCTCGGGCCCGCGTTGATGCCGACGATGGCGACGAACATGCACAGGCCGAGCGTGTCCATGAACCACTGGGCGCCGGGCGGCACATTGCCGTACGTCGGGTACTTGCCGCGGATGTAGCCGAAGACCAGGCCCATGATGAGCGCGCCGCCCGACGTGGACAGCGAGATCGGGACGCCGGAGACGGTCAGCGCGGGGATGCCGATGCAGCCGCCGAGGAAGATGCCGAGCCCCACCCAGATCATGTCGGTGGCGAACGACGTCGGCACCGGCTTGCCGAGGGCCGCGCCCGCCGGGTCCACCAGGCGCTTGGGCCCGGTGAGAACGAAGGTGTCGCCGCGCTCGACCTTCGAGGAGAGGCGGTACGGGAACTCGGCGCCCGAGCGGTAGATCTTGTCGATATAGACGCCGACCATGAACGGTTCGCGCCGCAACTCCGAGACGGTCCTGCCCAGTTGGGCCTTCTCGGACGCCACCACGTGCAGCGTCTCCGTCTCGTAGCCGAGCAGTTCGACGTCGTCGGTCTCCCTGCCGATGTGGGTGCGGGCGTCGTAGTCGACGAGCGAGCCGCGCAGCGCGCTCACCGCCACGACGTCGCCCTCGCGGAGCACCGTCTGCTGGGTGTGGTCGAGGACCTTCCCTTCGCGGCGTACCCGTGTGAGGTAGATGCGGTGGCCGAGCTCCTTCTGCTGGCTCTCGAAGTCCTCGATGGTGCGGCCGACGATGTCGGGGCGTTCGATGGTGTACGCCCGCAGCACCACCTCGTAGTAGCCCTCGGCGAGGTCCGGGTCGTTGTCGGGGGCGTCCAACTCCTTCGCCATCAAGGCCGATTCGGCGGCGAGGTCCTTCTTGTAGAGCCTCGGCAGAATGTTGGCGAGCAGCATCGCGCAGAGGATGGTGCCGAGCGGATACGTCACCGCGTAGCCGATCGCGACGAGGTTCTCCTCGTGCTTGGCGGCGCCGGAGGACAGGCCCGGCAGGGTGCCGATGGCGTCCTGCGCGACGCCGATCACGGCGGACTGGGTGAGCGCGCCACCGAGCAGCCCGGCCGAGAGCCCGGGGCCGTAGCCGAGCATCGCGGCGAAGACCCAGCAGATCAGCAGGCCGGATACGCAGACCACGACGGCGTTGAGCACCTGCGGCAGGCCGTCGGTCTTGAGGCCGCGGAAGAACTGCGGGCCGACCTTGTAGCCGAGGGCGAACAGGAACATGATGAAGAACAGGCTCTTCACCGTGCCGTTGATCTCGACCTCGGTCCAGGCGCCGAGGAGCAGGCCCGCGATGAGGCAGCCGGTGACGGCGCCCAGCGCGATGGCCTTGTAGCGGACCTTCCCGAGCAGGAAGCCGAAGGCGACCGTGAGGAAGATCAGGAGTTCCGGATAGGGCTGGAAGATGTTCCGGTTGAGGAAGTCGATCACGTCGTGGGCCGTCCTCTCAGTTGCCGAGGATGCCGACGAGCACGGGGCCCGTCAGCGGGAGCAGGAAGTTGGAGAGGGCGTACGTGATCGTGTAGCCGAGCATCGGCACCGATGACTGCGCCACCTGGGTGACCGCGGTGATCGCGGGGGTCGAGCACTGCTGTCCCGCGATGGCACCGATCAGGAGCGGTTTCTCGATCTTCAGCAGCTTGCGGCCGACGAACAGCGAGACCGTCGCGGGGATCAGCACCATCGCGATCCCGGCGAACGGCAGCAGCGCCCCGTACTCCTTGATCAGCGGCCAGGCCTGCGGCCCGGAGACGAGCCCGGTGCAGGCGATGAAGACCGCGAGCCCCATGTCCTTGATGGTCGATGCGGCCTGCGGGGGGAACGCGCCGAACGTCTGCGAGCGCGAGCGGAACCAGCCGAAGAGCAGCCCGGAGATCAGGCAGCCGCCGCCGGTGCCGAGCGACATCGGGATGTCGCCGAACTTGACCACGACCTGCCCGAGCAGCGAACCGGCCGCGATGCCGAGCCCCAGATAGATGAAGTCGGTGGCGTCGTTCTTGACCACCGAGCCGATCCGCGCGACCAGCTTGTTCAGGCCCGAGCGGGCGCCCACCAGGGTCAGCACGTCGCCGCGGTGCAGCACCGTGTCCCCGTTGGCGGGCATGTCCTGGTCGCCGCGGGTGATGTCGGTGACGTAGACGCCGTCCCGGTAGAACTCGGGGAAGGCCTGCTGCGCCTCGTCGACGGTCTTCCCGTCCAGCGCCTTGTCGGTGACCGACACCTCGCGGGAGGCGAGCGGCGAGTCGAGGCCCGGCACGCCCGGCGTCTCCGGTCCGATGAGCCGGCCCGCCTCGATCACGTTCGCCCGGCGGCCGACCAGGAGCACCAGGTCGGAGAGGGTGAGCTCAAGGCCGGGCGCGACGTCGACGACCTTGCTGCCGCGCTTGACCGCCTCGACCGTGACCCGCTCGCCGAGCGAGGACTGCAGGTCGTCGACCGTACGTCCGTCAGCGCTCGTCACCAGGTACGTGCGGCCCACCATGCCCGGCAGGGCGGGGCGCTCGTCGGCCTCCAGGCTGCCGCGGCTGCGCGTGCGCTCCCACAGCTCGCGGGCGGCGTCGCGCAGGTTGATGCGCATCATCATCGGCATGATCTGGCTCGTGTAGAGCACGATCGTGATCAGGCCGAAGAGGTAGCAGACCGTGTAAGCGGTGGCGACATTGCCCTGGTACTCGGTGATCTGAGCGGCGGTGAGATTGCTGAGCTTGCCGATGGACTCGGTGGCGGTGCCGACCACGGCGGACTCGGTGGCGGCGCCCGCCAGGATGCCGGAGGCCGTGCCGACGTCCAGGTCGAACCAGCTCGCCAGGCCGAGCGCGATGCCGATGACACAGACCAGCTCGATGGCGCACAGCACGAAGAAGCGCAGGCTCTTCTTGTTGAGGTTGCGGAAGAACTGCGGCCCGGCCATATAGCCGAGCGCGAAGATGAACAGCGCGAAGAACACGGTCTTCACGTCGTCGGAGACCTGGGCCTTGGTCCAGGCACCGAGCAGCAGCGAGACGATCAGCGTCCCGCAGATGCCGCCCAGCGTCAGCGGCCCCACGCGCAGCTTCCCCACGAGGTAGCCGAGCGCGAGGCTCACGAACAGGACGAGTTCCGGATGGTCCTTGAGCACACCCATGGCGCTTCAGGACCGCTCGTATAGGCAGTTATCGGGCATATGCGAAAAATAAGGGCCGGTGCGCGCCGCTGCCACACGGCGCGCACCGGCCTGCTGCCCGCCGGGTCAGGATTCGGCGGGCAACCCCCCGCTGCGCGCCACCCGGGAGTACCAGGTGGCGCTGGACTTAGGGATGCGCTCCTGCGTCTCGTAGTCGACGTACACGGCGCCGAACCGCTTGCCGTATCCGTAGGCCCACTCGAAGTTGTCGAGCAGCGACCAGAGGAAGTAGCCCCGGACGTCGGCGCCCTGCTCGATCGCGTCGTGGACGGCGGCGAGGTGGGCGTGCAGATAGCGGATGCGGTCCGGGTCGTGCACACGGCCCTCGGCGTCGACCACGTCCTCGTACGCGGCCCCGTTCTCGGTCACGTAGAGCGGGATGCCCGGCGCCTGCGCGGTGTGGTCGAGGAGCAGGTCGGTGAGGCCGGTCGGGTCCACGGGCCAGTTCATGGCGGTGAGTTCGCCGGGCGCGTGGTGGAAGTCGACGTCGTCGGCGCCCGGCCACGGGGTGTGCTGACTGGCGCCGTGGCCGTCGAGGCGGGGGCCCTCCCGGTCGGGGCGGGCGGCCGAGACGACGGCCGGTGTGTAGTAGTTCAGGCCGATGAAGTCGAGCGGCTGGTGGATGGCCGCGGTGTCCCCGTCCCGCACGAACGACCAGTCGGTGATGGCCGCGGTGTCGGTGATCAGGTCGCGCGGGTAGGCGCCCTTGAGCAGCGGCCCGGTGAAGACGCGGTTGGCGAGGGCGTCGATGCGGCGGCGGGCGTCCAGGTCGGCGGGGGCCTCGGTGAGGGCCCTGACCACGCTCGGGTTCAGGCTGATGCCGACCTGGGCGCGGGCCGGCAGCACATCACGCAGGACCGAACTGGCGAGCCCGTGGCCCAGATTGAGGTGGTGCGCCGCGCGCAGCGCCGCCGCCGGATCCGTCCGGCCGGGGGCGTGCACCCCGGAGCCGTAGCCCAAAAAGGCGCTGCACCAGGGCTCGTTGAGGGTCACCCAGCTCTCGACGCGGTCGCCGAGCGCCTCGCCGACGAGCCCCGCGTACTCCGCGAACCGGTAGGCGGTGTCCCGCTCGGGCCAGCCGCCCGCGTTCTCCAGCTCCTGGGGCAGATCCCAGTGGTAGAGCGTCACCACGGGCTTGATCCCCTGCGCCAGCAGTTCGTCCACGAGCCCCCGGTAGAAGTCGAGCCCGCGCTGCACGGCGGGCCCGCGCCCGGTGGGCTGCACCCGCGGCCACGCCACGGAGAAGCGGTACGCGGTGAGCCCCAGGTCGGCCATCAGCCGCACGTCGTCCCGCCACCGGTGGTAGTGGTCCACGGCGACGTCCCCGGTGTCGCCGTTCAGCACCTTCCCCGGCGTATGACTGAACGTGTCCCAGATCGACGGCGTCCGCCCGTCCTCCCGCACGGCCCCCTCGACCTGATACGAGGCAGTGGCCGCCCCCCAAAGAAACCCAGCAGGAAACCGGGTCGCGACGGGGGCATTGGTGAGGGCGGTGCCGGTGTTGTCAGTGGTGGTCATATAGGAGCGCTCCCATGATGAAGTCGAAAGGCCGAGCCAAATCAAGCCCCTGCGGCGATTGAGCAGCGGGGTCCGGGGCAGAGCCCCGAGACGTAGGACCGGACGGGGCAGAACCAGACCGCCCCGCCCCGCCCCGTGTCACCCCTTAACGGCCCCTTGCATGATCCCGCCCACAATCTGCTTCCCGAACAGCAGAAACGCGATGAGCAACGGCAACGTCCCCAGAAGCGCCCCCGCCATGATCACCGAGTCATCGGGGATGTACCCCGTGCCCAATGCGTTCAGGGCCACCTGAACCGTGGGGTTCTCCTGGGTGAGGGCGATGATCGGCCACAGGAAGTCGTTCCAGGCCATGACGAAGGTCAGCAGCCCGAGCACGGCCATCGCGGGCCGCGCCGCGGGAAAGACGACGTGCCACACGACCCGGAGGCTGCTCGCCCCGTCGACCCGCGCCGCCTCGATGAGCTCGCCCGGCAGCGCCTGCACCAGGTACTGCCGCATGAAGAACGTGCCGAAGGCGGACACGAGCGTCGGCAGGATGACGGTCTGCAGATGGTTCGCCCAGCCCAGATCGGTCATCCACAAGTACAGCGGCACCACCGCGAGTTGCGGCGGGATCATCATCGTGCCGATGGTCATCAGGAGCAGCGTCGTCGAGAACCGGAACTTCAGCTTGGCGAAGGCGAACCCGGCCAGCGTGGAGAACAGCACCGTGCCGACGGTGATGGCCGACGCGACGAGGATGCTGTTCCACATCGCCGTGCCGAGGCCGGCCTGGTTCCAGGCGGTCTCCAGGTTCTTGAACAGATTCCCGCCGATCCAGAACGGCGGCGGCGTCTGCGCGAGCCGCGCGTTGGTGCGGGAGGCCGCGACCACCGTCCACAGCAGTGGGGCGAGGGAGATCACGGCGAACAGGGCCAGCACGACATACGTGACGGGTCCGGCGTGCAACTGTTTGCCCGCGCCCAGGATTCGCCGGCGCTTCGGCTGCGTCGCATCTTCGATGGTGGTCATTGGGACTTCCTCAGCCGACGGGAGATCAGCATGTTGATCGCGGCGACGATCAGCAGAATCAGGAACATCGACCAGGCGATCGCGGACGCCTTGCCGAGGTTGCCGACGATCCAGCCCTGGTCGTACATGTAGAGGCCGATCGTCTGGTACTGGTGCTCGGACCCGCCCTTGGTGCCGCTGACCCCGCCGAACAGCAGGGGCTCACCGAAGAGTTGCATCGCGCCGATGGTGGAGACGACGACCGTGAACAGGATCGTCGGACGCAGCATCGGAACGGTCACGTGCCGGAACTGCTGCCAGCGGTTGGCCCCGTCCAGCGCCGCCGACTCGTAGAGGTCGGCGGGGATGGCCTGCATGGCCGCCAGATAGATCAGCGCGTTGTACCCGGTCCACCGCCAGATCACGATCGACGACACCGCGAGCTGCGAACCCCAGTCGGACTCCTGCCAGTTGACCTTGTCGAGGCCGATGGAGTCGAGCGCCCAGTTGATCATTCCGCTGTCCGGGGCGAACAGCAGCACGAAGACGAGCGTCGCCGCGGCCACCGACGTGGCGTACGGGGTGAGCACGACGACCCGCCACACGATCGAGCCGCGCAGCCGGTAGTTGAGCATGTGCGCGAGCCAGATCGCCGCGACCAGCTGCGGCACCGTGGAGATCACACCGATGGTCAGGGTGTTCTTCAACGCGTTCCAGAAGAACTCCGACTGGAACAGGTTGGTGTAGTTCTCCAGGCCGGCCCAGGTCTGGCCGTCCAGGTTCGACAGCTGCACGTTGTGCAGCGAGTACCAGGCCGTATAGAGCAGCGGTACGAGCGAGAAGGCGCCGAAGATGATGAAGAAGGGGGAGATGAACGCGTACGGGGACGCCTTCATGTCCCAGCGGTACAGCCGGCTGCGCCAGGAGTCGGCGCTCTTCGGCGTACCGCGACCTTGAGCGCCCCGGGCCGCGCCCGACCCCTCGGTGGAGTCGGACGCGGCGTCGGCGCTCGACGCGGACTGCGCGAGAGCCTCGTTGGAGCTGGTCACTGGCCGAGCACGTCCTTGACCTCCGCGGTGGCGGCGTCCCAGCCCTGCGCGGGCGACTTGCCCTTCTGCTCGACCTGGAGGATGCCGGTGTCGGTGATCGCCGTGTTGATCGGCTGGTCCTTGACGCCGAAGATCTGCACCGGAATGGTCTTCGCCGAGTCGGAGAAGATCTGCGTGATCGGCGCGTTCGAGAAGTACGCCAGGGTGTCCGCCTTCGGCTTCAGGGTCGAGTACGCCGACGGGGTCGACGGGAAGCTGGCCTGCTTGCCGAAGACCTTCGCCTGCTGCTCGGGGGCGGTCAGCCACTTCGCCAGGGCGATGGCCTCCTTCTGGTGCTTGCCCGCCGTCGGCACGCCGATGAACGAGCCGCCCCAGTTGGCCGCGGTCGGCGCGGCCGCGATGTCCCACTTGCCCTTGCCGGCGTCACCGGACTTCTCCTGGATGTAGCCGACCATCCACGCCGGGCAGGCGACGGTGGCGAACTTGCCGTTCGCGTAGCCCTGGTCCCACGGCTTGTCGAACTGCTTCAGCTTCGCCGACATGTTGGAGGTCGCCACCTCCATCGCGGCGTCCCACGAGTCCTTGACGCCCTGGGACTTGTCCCAGATGACGTTGCCGCTCTTGTCGTAGTAGCGGTCCTTCGCGCCGCCCAGCGCCGCGTTGTAGACCGACGAGGCGGAGTCCACGAACTTGGTGCCGCCCGGCGCCTTCTTCATGTAGTCCTTGCCGACGTCGACGTACTTCGCCCAGTCGCCCTTCCACAGCTCGGCGAGCTTGGTGCGGTCGGTGGGCAGGCCGGCCTTCTTGAAGAGGTCCTTGCGGTAACAGATCGCCATCGGGCCGACATCGGTGCCGAGCCCGATCAGCTTGCCGTCCTTGGTGGTGGCCTGCTTGTTCTTCCAGTCCAGCCACTGCGACTTGTCGACCTCCTTGCCGAGGTCGACGAACTTGTTCGCCTGTGTCTGGACGGCCTCGGTGATGTTGCCGATCTCGATGGCCTGGACGTCGTCGGTGCCGGACCCGGCCTGCAGACGCGTGAGGGTCTTGGGCCAGTAGACGTCCGTCCTGGTGGTGACGTTCTCCTTGATGGTGATGTTCTTGTGCAGCTTCATGTACTCGTCGTAGAGCCCGGCCTGCTTGTATCCGAAGGTGCCGAAGGTGCCGACCGTCAGCGTGGTCGAGCCCTTCTTGTCACCGGAACCTCCGGCGCCCCCGGAGCCGCCGTCGTCGTCATCGCTCGCACAACCGGCAAGCAGCCCTGTGGCCAGGGCGGCGACGACCGCGAAGGTCATCGCGCGTCGGGACGTACGGGCAGTGCGCATTGCGTCCTCCAAGTGCTCATGTGCTCTTGATGCTGAGACGTGCAGATCCCGGCCTGCTGCCAACTGCTGTACTGGGCCCGTTCGTTCACGTGCGGCTCGGGCGGGGAACGTGCGGCTTCTGTATGCGTCCAGTAGGGTGGGAGCGCTCCCATCCGTGATGAGTTGAAGGTTCGTCGCTCGAACCCGGGGTGTCAAGACACTCGGCGGCGACAAGTTCGTGCGGTTATCGGGCTGTTAGATTCCGCTCAAGATCTGGGGAGGTAGGAGTCATGGTGGCTCACGGCACGCACAGCAGGCGCCCGACTCTTGAGGAGGTCGCGGCCAGGGCGGGCGTCGGCCGGGGCACGGTCTCCCGCGTCATCAACGGATCGCCGCGGGTCAGCGACCGCACCCGCGCCGCGGTCGAGGAGGCGGTCGCCGAGCTCGGCTACGTACCGAACACGGCGGCCCGCGCCCTCGCGGCCAACCGTTCGGACTCCATAGCCGTGGTGGTCCCGGAGGCCGAGTCCCGGTTCTTCTCCGAGCCGTACTTCTCCGGCATGGTCGGCGGTGTCGGCCTCGCCCTCGCCGAGACCAACCTCCAGCTCCTGCTCACCTTCGCCCGCGGCGAGCGCGAGCAGTCCCGCCTCGCCGCCTACCTCGCCGCCCACCGCGTGGACGGCGTCCTCCTGGTCTCGGTCCACTCCGACGACCCGCTCGCGGACCGCCTCATCCAGATGGACATCCCGACCGTGATCAGCGGCCCCCGCTCAGCGGACGAGCCGCTGCCCTCGGTCGACACCGACAACTACGCGGGCGCCCGCTCCGCCGTCGGGCACCTGGTCGCCCGCGGCCGCCGCGCCGTCGCGATCATCACGGGCCCGCTCGACGTGTACGGGGCCCAGCGCCGCCTCGCCGGCTACCAGGACGAGCTGGCCGCGAGCGGGATCAGTTACGACGAGAAGCTGGTGGTCTACGGCGACTTCACGGAGGAGGGCGGCCGCCGCTGCATGGAGGAGCTCCTGGAGCGCGGCACCGGCCTCGACGCGGTCTTCGCCTGCTCCGACCTGATGGCCTCGGGCGCCCGACAGGTGCTGCGGGAGGCGGGCCGCCGCATCCCCGACGACGTCTCCCTGGTCGGCTTCGACGACTCGGTGATCGCCCGCCACATGGAGCCGGGCCTCACCAGCGTGCGCCAGCCCACCCGGGACATGGGCCGCGCGATGACGGAGCTGCTGCTCGACGAGATAGCCCTGGCCGCGGAGGGGAAGCGCTCGTCGGTCCGCCGGGGCACGCAGCGGCATCTGGTGCTTCCGACGGAGCTGGTGGTCCGCGCCTCGTCGTAGATACGGCCCCGGGGGCCCGGATCTCCCCCGGGAACGCCGAAGGCCCCGGTTCTCTCGAACCGGGGCCTTCGGATCATTCAGGGTGAGTGACGGGACTTGAACCCGCGGCCACCTGGACCACAACCAGGTGCTCTACCAACTGAGCTACACCCACCATGTCCGGTCTTTTGTCTTTCTTCCGACCGGCCGAGAAAAAGTGTACAGGGTCCGAAGGGGTGCTCGCGCACACCTTTTCCCGAGGGGCTCCGGACCCCGTACACAGGGGCTTACGAGGGGTTATTCCGCGGGCAGGACGTACTTCGCCGCGATCGACTTCGCGGTGTCCGAGTCGGGCCCGGGCTGCGGGACGAAGACCGCCTCGCGGTAGTAGCGCAGCTCGGCGATGGACTCGCGGATGTCCGCGAGCGCCCGGTGGTTGCCGTTCTTGTCCGGACTGTTGAAGTACGCCCTCGGGTACCAGCGCCTGGCGAGCTCCTTGACCGAGGACACATCGACGATCCGGTAGTGGAGGTACTCCTCCAGCGTCGGCATGTCACGCAGCAGGAATCCGCGGTCGGTACCGACCGAGTTCCCGCACAGCGGGGCCTTGCCCGCGTCCTTGACGTGCTCACGTACGTAGGAGAGGACCTGTTCCTCGGCGTCCGCGAGCGTCGTGCCGCCCGCCAGCTCGTCGAGGAGACCCGAGGCGGTGTGCATATTGCGCACCACCTCGGGCATTGTCTCCAGGGCCTCGTCCGGCGGGCGGATCACGATGTCCACACCGTCGCCGAGTACGTTCAGCTCCGAGTCGGTGACCAGTGCGGCCACCTCGATGAGCGCGTCGTTCGCCAGCGAGAGTCCGGTCATCTCGCAGTCGATCCACACCATGCGATCGTTCATGCGCCCAACCCTACGGGTCCGACCTTCCCACTGGCAGACGACGGGGCTACGAAGCCGTGCGCGGGCCGGGTAGTCCCGAGTGGCCCGTCGGCATCGAGGCCGCGTGCGGGCCGAGCGCGGTGGCGGCCGCGGTGCGCCGGGACTGCGCGGGGACCGGCGGCCCCTCGGGGCCCGGCAGGCCCGCGAACTCGACCGACCTCTCGGGCTTCTCCGGCTTCCCCTGGCCCTCGCCCGGCTGCGGCCTGCGCGCCCGGTACGCCGCCCGGTACGCGGCCGGGGACGAGCCCAGCTGCCGCCGGAAGTGCCCGCGCAGCGCGACGGGGGAGCGGAAGCCGCAGCGGCCCGCCACCTCGTCGACCGAGTAGTCGGACGTCTCCAGGAGCCGCTGTGCCTGCAGGACCCGCTGTGTGATCAGCCACTGCAGCGGGGCGGACCCCGTGAGCGACCGGAAGCGGCGGTCGAAGGTACGGCGGCTCATATAGGCGCGGGCGGCGAGCGTCTCCACGTCGAACTGCTCGTGGAGGTGCTCCAGGGCCCAGGCGACGACCTCGGCCAGCGGGTCCGCCCCGATCTCCTCGGGTAAAGACCTGTCGAGGTAGCGCTCCTGGCCGCCGCTGCGGCGCGGTGGCACCACCAGGCGTCGGGCGAGCGCTCCGGCCGCCTCGTTGCCGTGGTCCGTGCGCACGATGTGCAGACACAGATCTATACCGGCCGCCGTGCCGGCGCTCGTCAGTACGTCGCCGTCGTCCACGAAGAGCTCGCGCGGGTCCACGTGGACCGACGGATAGCGCTTCGCGAGCGTCGGCGCGTACATCCAGTGCGTGGTCGCCGGACGGCCGTCCAGCAGGCCCGCGGCGGCCAGCACGAAGGCTCCCGTGCACAGGCCGACGATGCGCGCGCCCTCCTCGTGGGCGCGGCGCAGCGCGTCCAGCGCCTCCTCCGGTGGCGGAGAAGTGATGGACCGCCAGGCGGGCACGACGACCGTGCCCGCTCGCGATATCGCCTCTAGCCCGTGCGGCGCGGTGAGTTCGAGTCCCCCCGTGGTCCTCAGGGGCCCCTCTTCGCCGGAGCACACGAGCAATCGATAGCGCGGAACTCCCGCGTCCTGTCGGTCGATGCCGAACACGGAGAGTGGAATGGAACTCTCGAAGATGGGTCCGCCGCTGAACAGCAGCACCGCGACGATCTCTCGTCGACGGCGCCCCGACAGCTTGCGAGCCGCCGCCTCCGGCGCGGTGGTGGCGTCGTGGCTCATGCTGCTAAGCCCCCCTCGGTGATCCCGGCTCCCTCAATATTTTGACGGGTTGTTCGCTCCTGCACGTTTCCCCTCGGTGATGCACGAAGTCCCCCGCCGCCTTCAGACCAGACAGTCATGATCGAATCTACTGCGTCCCATGGTGCCGTCGTGACCAGTTAAGAACCTGACAGATTGTCGACAAGGCAACTTGGCGTGAAGCATTCGATCACGAAGCGTCGCACTCAGGGCCGTTGCTGGGAAGTGGGCCTCAACTCCGTGGCCGGTCCCCGTAGGGCGGAAGGGCTTTTCATCGCGCTTTCCGCCCTGCTGGCACGGGGGTTGGAGGAGGCGAAACGCAAGGGGAGGCCCGCTGAACCAAGTTGGCTGAAAATTATCGGAGCGTCGCGTTGAAAACGGTCAGCCAACCGGCGTATCCCACCCGGCCCGACGCTCGCCGGACGGTGCGTCAGGTCCGGTCCCGCCGTGCCGACCACGATGCGCTCTGCATTGTTCACTGTGCAACTGTGCAGCCCCGCGCTCCGACTGTCGAAGGAGCATCCGGCACGCCGCGGTGATCGCGGCGAGGCCCAGGGCGGCGCCGCCGGCGCCCGCGGCGGAGGAGCCGTACCAGACGAGTACGAGCGGCACCAGGACACAGCTGAACGCGGCCCAGCGCGCGGGCAGGCGCGCGTCGTGGTGTGCCGCGGCGCGGGGTCGCTGGGCGATGGTCGGTCCGGGCACTGAGCGCTCCCTGTGTCTCTCGGTACGCGAGTTCAACGCCGCCGACCGGCCCGGGTCACTTCGTCGGAGGACGGCAGACGCCCAGTTGAGTGCGCAATCCGCCTGTACGGGCCAGCAACCATTGCCATACCGTCGCCCCTCGTGCATGCTCCCCTGAACGCGGCGGAGCGAGACCATCGACGAACGAAGGCGTAGCTCTGGGGCCCGGAAGCAGACTCTGGGCAGAGGAGGAGTGTCGCCGTACCCTTGGGGGTATGGGGTTGGGAAGATGATTCCCGGACACAGCTCCGCCGATCAGTTGTCGTCCCCTCTCTTTAGAGGCCCACGAGGTACACGCCGAGACACTCATGGCCGGTCACGAAATCCCCGAACCCGCGGACCGCAAGCGGCAGGTCGCCGACCCCACGGCGACGCCCCGAGCGGCGGAAGAGACACGTCAAGCCTGTGACCCCGCGTTCAAGCACGGTGTCGTCGTCGGTTTCGACGGCTCGACATCGAGCGAGCGGGCACTCGCGTACGCGATCGGCATGGCCCACCGTTCGGGCTCGGGTCTGATCATCGTCCATGTGGCCAACCGGCTGCCCACCACGGTGTGGGCGGGCTGTGAGCCGCCCGTGTTCGTGGACGTACCGGATCACCGGACGGAAGTCCTGGGGCTCGAGCTCGCCTGTGCGGAGTATCTGTCCGAGGTGCCCTGGATCCTCGTCGAGCGCGGTGGCGACATCTGCCACGAGCTGGAGGAGGTCGGGCACGAGTACTCGGCCGACGCCATCGTGGTGGGCTCGACCCATGGGCTGGTCGGGCGGATCTTCGGCTCGGTCGCGGGGCGGCTCGCGCGGCGGGCGCAGCGGCCCGTCATCGTCATCCCGTAAGTCCCCGTAGGGGCGCGGGAGTTGAACCGGTAGTTGAATTCGCGCCGTTGGATAAATCTACTCCCGCGTAGAGGTGCTTTGTGCCCTTGTGAAGGGTAAATACGGGGCGCTGGAAGAAGATGGGCGGGCTGATCGCCGGTGAGTGACGGCTGCCGGTGGACGGCCAAGGGCCGGGGCAATGGGCGGCCCCGACCCTCACGAAACGGGTCCCGTGCGCTTGGTGGCGCGTACGGGACCCGTTTGTGCGATGTGCTGTGTGCCTACTCGACCGTGACCGACTTCGCCAGGTTGCGGGGCTTGTCGATGTCGCGGCCGAGGGTCAAGGCCGTGTGGTAGGCGAGGAGTTGGAGGGGGATGCCCATCAGGATCGGGTCCAGCTCGTCCTCGTTCTTCGGGACGACGATCGTGTGGTCGGCCTTCTCCTGCTCCTGGTGGGCGACCGCCAGGATGCGCCCGGAGCGGGCCTTGATCTCCTCCATCGCGGCGCGGTTCTTCTCCAGCAGGTCGTCGTCGGGGACGATCGCGACCGTGGGGAGCGCCGGCTCGATGAGGGCCAGCGGGCCGTGCTTCAGCTCGGAGGCCGGGTAGGCCTCGGCGTGGATGTACGAGACCTCCTTGAGCTTCAGGGACGCCTCGCGGGCCACCGGGTAGCCACGGACGCGGCCGATGAACATCATCGAGCGGGCGTCCGCGTACTCCTCGGCGATCTTCTTGATCTCCGCCTCCTGGGCGAGGATCTCGGTGATCTGGGCGGGCAGCTTGCGCAGGCCCTCGATGATGCGCTTGCCGTCGGCGACCGAGAGGTCGCGGATGCGGCCGAGGTGCAGGGCGAGCAGGGCGAAGGCGACCGTGGTGTTGGTGAAGCACTTGGTCGAGACGACGCAGACCTCCGGGCCCGCGTGGACGTACACGCCCGCGTCCGACTCACGGGCGATCGCCGAGCCGACGACGTTCACGACGCCGAAGACGCGGGCGCCCTTGCGCTTCAGCTCCTGGACCGCCGCGAGGACGTCGTAGGTCTCGCCGGACTGGGAGACCGCGATGTACAGGGTGTCGGGGTCCACGACCGCGTTGCGGTAGCGGAACTCGGAGGCCGGCTCGGCGTCCGCGGGGATGCGGGCCAGCTCCTCGATCAACTGGGCGCCGATCAGGCCCGCGTGGTACGAGGTGCCGCAGCCGAGGATCTTCACGCGGCGGACCGTGCGGGCGTCGCGGGCGTCCAGGTTGAGGCCGCCCAGGTGCACCGTGGAGAACCGGTCGTCGATGCGGCCGCGCAGCACGCGGTCCACGGCGTCGGCCTGCTCGGAGATCTCCTTGTGCATGTACGTGTCGTGGTCGCCCATGTCGAAGGAGGCGGCCTCGAGGTCCACGGTGGTCGGCTCGTTGGCGGTGCGGGTGCCGGCCGTGGTGTACGTGCGGAAGTCGTCGGCCTTGAGCGTGGCCATCTCGCCGTCGTCGAGCGTGACGATCTGGCGGGTGTGGGTGATCAGCGCGGCGATGTCGGACGCGACGAACATCTCCTTGTCGCCGATGCCGAGGACGACCGGCGAGCCGTTGCGCGCGACCACGATGCGGTCGGGGAAGTCGGCGTGCACGACCGCGATGCCGTACGTGCCCTCGACCAGGTGCAGCGCCTCGCGGACCTTGTCCTCGAGCTCGGTCAGCTGGGAGCGGGCGATGAGGTGGGTGAGGACCTCGGTGTCCGTCTCGGAGCGGAACTCGATGCCCTCGGCGGTCAGCTTCGCGCGCAGCTCGGAGGCGTTGTCGATGATGCCGTTGTGAACGACCGCGACCAAGCCGTCGCCCGACATGTGCGGGTGCGCGTTCTCGTCGGACGGGGCGCCGTGCGTGGCCCAGCGGGTGTGGGCGATGCCGGTGGTGCCCTTGAAGCGGGCCGGAACCTTCGCTTCCAGGTCGCGTACCCGGCCCTTGGCCTTGACCATCTTCAGGCCGGTGGCCTTGGGGCTGGTGATGACGACGCCCGCGGAGTCGTAACCGCGGTACTCCAGGCGCTGCAGCCCTTCGAGAAGGAGCGGCGCTACGTCACGCTTGCCGATGTATCCGACGATTCCGCACATATGTGGTGTTGATCCCCTCGGGTAGTGGGTCCGCGGTCAGCCGTAGACGATGCGGCGCAACTGCCGGAGCGAGAGCTCCGGCGGCGCCACCGCCCGGTACCGCAGGTCCGCCGTGATCTGTTCGAAGATCTCCGCGTTCACCAGGCCCTGACCCTGGAGTTCGCGGTGTCGGCGGCGGACGTAGTCCTCCGTCGACTCATCGAAGTAGGCGAGCACGTCCTGGATCACCCGCAGCGCCTCGCCCCGGCTCAGGGCGCTGCTGCGCGTCAGGTGATCGACGAGTTCCTCGTGCACGAAGCCGATCCTCGGGGTTCCGGGTTGGTTTCGCAAGAATCCTGCCCGATATCGGGCAGGAGGTTCGCTCGGGTGGGCGTGGTTGCGGTTGCGGGGCTCCGCCCCGGACCCCGCTGCTCAATCGCCGCAGGGGCTTGATTTGGGGCGCTGCCCCGGGCCCCGCTGGCTCTCGTCCGAGGGCGGGGCTGAAGGCCGCCTCAATCGCCGGCGGGGCTTGAGAGGCGTTTCAGGACCGCCGCCTTCGCCAGGGTGAATTCCTCTTCTGTCAGGACGCCCTGGTGGTGGAGGTCGCCCAGTTCGCGGAGGCGGCGGAGGAGGGCGTCGTGTTCGTCTTCCGCCGGGGCGGCGGGCGGGGTCTGCTCCAGGGCGGGGGCCGCCGCCCCGGCGGGCTCACCCGATGGTTCTGGGTGGGGGAGGCGGGCTTGGACCGCCGCCGCCACGAGGGCCATCAGCGGGTCCTTCTTGAAGCCCCACAGCTCGATGGAGTTGGGGTCGTACTTCGGCGGCGCCTTCGTCGGCGACGAGCGGACGGTGAAGCGGAGGCAGCCGTTCTCCAGGCCGAGCGCCGGCTGCCACTCGACCGCCGTGATGTCGCCGAGCGCGAGCACCCGCGTGCCCGCCGAGGACTTCGCCTCCTCGGTCTTCCAGTTCCACTCCAGGCGCACGCGCTCCCCGTCGAAGCTCGCCGTGCCGTCCCCGGCGGAGACGGACAGCGGCACGGCGGGACCCGGCAGGAGGTACGTGTCGCACGCCGTCGTGGGGACCTCGTCCAGGAGCAGCGCGTTGCGCACCTCGTCCACGAAGTACTCGGCGACGCCGTAGCGGTCCGACTCGACGGTGAGCTGGTACGGGTCCGTGGCGTCGGACAGTTTGCCGCCCGTCGCCTGGAGCAGGGGGTCGGCGCCGTCGCGCAGCCGCAGGCGCAGGCGGCCCGTCTTCCTGCCCTGCTCGAAGGACGCGCCGGCGAGTGCCGTCAGCGGGACGGTCAGCTCGCCCAGAGCCTTGCGGAGCGGGCTCACGCCCTTGTCGCGCCCCGGCACGAGCCGCAGCGTGTCCCCGAGATACGTCCAGGTGCCCTCGCGCTGGATGATTTCCGCCATGCCGTCATTCTCGTACGGGAAAGGGGCTCGGGAGGACCGTCTCCCGAGCCCCTGGTCCGTGAGACCGCTTACGCGATCGGGTTCTCCAGGTCACCCACCAACTGCAGGGCGCCCGACGGGTCCGCCAGGTCGACCATCTGCTCGTTGTTGCGCAGCTGGAGGCGGTTGAGGGCGGAGAGCGAGAACCGCGGGGCGAACATGTCGAACCGCTCGAACTTCTCCGCCAGTTGGGGCATCGCCCCCTGGTAGTCGCGCACGCAGTCCGCGACCGCCGACCAGAACGTCTCCTCGTCCACGACGCCGTCCTCGACGAGGTTCGCCGCGAGGAAGCGGAAGAAGCAGTCGAAGACGTCCGTGAAGATCGACAGGAGCTTCATGTCGTCCGGGACCTCGGCCTTGATCCGCTCCACGGCGGGCGGCAGGACCGCGTCCGTGTCCATCACCGCGATCTCCTCGGCGATGTCCTTGAAGATCGACCGCTTGACGACGCCCTGCTCGTCCAGGACCAGGATGACGTTCTCGCCGTGCGGCATGAACACCAGGTCGTAGGCGTAGAAGCTGTGCAGGAGCGGCGTGAGGTACGACTTCAGGTACGGCTTCAGCCACTCGCGCGGGGGCAGGCCCGAGCGCTCGATCAGGGCGCCCGCGAAGGACTTGCCCTCGCGGTCCACGTGCAGGAGGGACGCCATCGTCGCCAGGCGCTCGCCCTCGCCGAGCGAGTCCACGGGCGACTCGCGCCACAGCGCCGCCAGCATCTTGCGGTACGGCGAGTAGCGGTCGGTGGCGGCCTCGTACTCCAGGTGCCGGTAGCCGACGGCCGCGCGCTCGCGGATGATCGTCAGGCCGGTGTCCTTGAGCACCTCGTCGTTGTCGATGAGCCCGGCCAGCCAGTCGTTGATCGCCGGCGTCGCCTCCATGTACGCAGCCGAAAGGCCGCGCATGAAGCCCATGTTGATGACCGAGAGGGCCGTCTTCACGTAGTGCTTCGAGGGGGCGCTCTTGTTGAAGAACGTGCGGATCGACTGCTGTGCCAGGTACTCGTCGTCGCCCTCGCCCAGGCACACCAGGTTCTGCTGCGCGATCTCGGCGGCGAAGGTGACGGAGAGCTTGTTCCACCACTGCCACGGGTGGGCGGGGATGAGGAGGTAGTCGGCCGGGTCGAGGCCCTTCTCGCGCAGGACCGCGTCGAAGCGGTCCAGGGTGGCCTGGCCCAACTCGGCGCGCAGGAAAGACTCGTAGTCGAGGCCAAGGCCCGCCGTGAAGGCCGCGCGCTCGCGGCTCGCCGCCAGCCAGATCAGCCGGACGGGGCTCGCGGTCTCGGGGGCGTACGAGAGGTACTCGTGGACGCCGAAGCCGAGTCGGCCGTTGTTCGCGACGAAGCAGGGGTGGCCCTCGGTCATGCCCGTCTCGATCGCCTGGAAGTCGCCGGAGGCGGCGAGTTCGGCGGAGGACAGGTACGGCTTCGTCAGTTTGAAGCAGGTGCCGGAGAGCGTGGAGGAGATCTCCTCCAGGTAGACCGGCAGGATCGACTCGCTCAGGCCCAGGCTGTCCTTCAGCTCGATGAAGAACTCCAGGGCGTTCAGCGGGAGTTCGGCGCCGTCGCGGTGGCGGGTGACCGAGTCGGCGGACACCTGCCAGTGGTCGAGGCGCAGCCGGCGCGCGGTGAACTCGTAGCGGGTCAGGCCGTCGTCACTGAGGACGGCGAACCGGTCGGGGCCCTCGGCGGCCTCGGGTATGAGGAGCCGCTCGTGGCTGAACTCGGCCAGGGCCTTGCGGATGAGGAGGCGGTTGGCCTCGGCCCAGCGCTCGGGGGAGAGGTGGGCGGCGGCGTCGGCGATGCTCATGCTCCGGTGGTCCTTCCCGTGGCCGCTTCGAACTGGGCGCGCGTGCAGAAGCTCAGCAGCGCCTTCTTCTCCGGCTTGTCGATCTCACGCTCGGCGACGAAACCGACGGCCTCGTTCAGGGCGTGAACCGCCTTGTTCTGTACGTCGGGTTCGACCACGACGCGCTTCACCGAGGGGTCGGCGAAGAGGGAATCCATCACCGTCGTGATCACGGCGCGTGTGAAGCCCGGGACGCGGACGTCGGAGGGCGCGGTGAGGAAGTGCATGCCGATGTCGCCGGGCTCGGGCTCGTACAGGCCGACGAGCTCGACGTGCGCCGGGTCGTAGCGCTCCATCAGGAACGCCGGTTCGCCGTCGTGCAGGCCGAGGAAGGCGTCGTGGTGCTCGTGCGCCGCTATGGACATGTACTCGCGCTCGACGTCCTGCAGTTTCGCGTCCTGCATCAGCCAGAAGGCGGCCTTGGGGTCGGTGACCCAGCGGTGCAGCAGCTCGGCGTCACCCTGGGGGTCGACGGGCCTGAGGGTCAGTTTTCCTACGGTGGTGGTGCTCATGCTGCGAACTCCTGGAACGCGATGGTCTTCTCGACGGGGTAGTACTCGGTGCCGAGCAGCTCGCCGATGATGTAACTGTTGCGGTAGGCGCCCATGCCCAGGTCGGGGCTGGTGATCGAGTGCGTGTGCACGGAAGCGTTCTGTACGAAGATGCCGCGCCCGGTGGTGTCGATCGAGTAGTTGCGGGCGACGTCGTAGCGGCCCCGGCCGTCCCACCGGATGCGGTCCTTGACCGGCTCCAGGAAGGCGGGCGTCGCGTACTTGTAGCCGGTGGCGAGGATCAGGCCCTCGGTCTCCAGCTCGAACTCCTTGTCCTGCTCCTCCTGGTGCAGGCCGAGGGTGTACGTGCCGTTGTCGTAACCGGCCGTGCGCAGCGCCGAGTTGGTGAGCAGGCGCGTCGGCACGGGTCCTTCGAGGCCCTTCTGGTAGAGCAGGTCGAAGATGGCGTCGATCAGCTCGCCGTCGATGCCCTTGAACAGGCCCTTCTGCCGCTCCTCCAGGGAGTAGCGGGTCTGCTCCGGCAGCTGGTGGAAGTAGTCGATGTAGTCCGGGGACGTCATCTCCAGCGTGAGCTTGGTGTACTCCAGCGGGAAGAAGCGCGGCGAGCGCGTCACCCAGTTCAGCCGGTAGCCGTGCACGTCGATCTCGCTGAGGAGGTCGTAGTAGATCTCGGCGGCGGACTGCCCGGAGCCGACCAGCGTGATCGACTTCTTCTTCTGGAGCTGCTGCTTGTGCTGCACGTAGCGGGAGTTGTGGACGACCCCGTCGCCGCCGAGCCCCTGGCACGCCTCGGGGACGTACGGCGGGGTGCCGGTGCCGAGGACGAGGCGGCGGGCCCGGTGCGTCTCGCCCTTGTCGGTGTGCACGACGTACAGCTCGGCCGCCTCGTCGTAGTGCACCTCGGTGACGGTCGTCGAGAAGCGGATGGACGACAGCTTGGCGGCCGTCCAGCGGCAGTAGGCGTTGTACTCGACGCGCAGCGGGTAGAAGTTCTCGCGGATGTAGAACGAGTACAACCGCCCCGATTCCTTCAGGTAGTTGAGGAAGGAGTACGGCGAGGTGGGGTCGGCGAGCGTCACCAGGTCCGACATGAACGGGGTCTGGAGGTGCGCGCCGTCGAGGAACATCCCCGAGTGCCACTCGAAGTCCGGCTTGGACTCGATGAACAGGCCGTTCAGCTCGTCGATCGGCTCGGTGAGCGCGGCCAGACCCAGGTTGAAGGGGCCGAGGCCGATCCCGATGAAGTCGTACGTGTCAGGATGCGCGGTCAAGGGTGTCTCCCAGGTACTGCTCGGCGTGGCCGGCGATGAGGTCGAGGACGGCCGAGATGTCGTCGAGGGTCGTCTCGGGGTTGAGCAGGGTGAACTTCAGGTACTGGCGGTCGCCCACCTTGGTGCCCGCGACGACGGCGTCACCGGAGGCGAACAGGGCCTTGCGGGCGTGCAGGTTGGCGCGGTCGATCTCCGTGGGGTCGGTGGCATCGGCCGGGATGTAGCGGTAGACGAGCGTGGAGAGGTTCGGCTCCACGACCACGTCGAAGCGCGGGTCGGCGGCGAGCAGCTGCCAGCCCTCGTACGCCAGGTCGCACACCTCGTCGAAGAGGCTGCCGATGCCCTTCGCGCCCATCACGCGCAGCGTCAGCCACAGCTTGAGCGCGTCGAAGCGGCGCGTGGTCTGCAGGGACTTGTCGACCTGGTTGGGGATCCGCTCGGCGACCGTGCGGCGCGGGTTGAGGTACTCCGCGTGGTACGTGGCGTGCCGCAGCGTCGCCCCGTCGCGGACCAGGATCGCGCTCGAACTCACCGGCTGGAAGAACGACTTGTGGTAGTCGACGGTGACCGAGTCGGCGCGCTCGATGCCGGTGAGCCGGTCGCGGTTCTTGTTCGACACGAGCAGCCCGCAGCCGTACGCGGCGTCGACGTGCATCCACGTGTCGTACTGGGCGCACAGTTCGGCGATCTCGGGGAGCGGGTCGATGGAGCCGAAGTCGGTCGTGCCCGCGGTCGCGACGACGGCCATGGGGACGAGGCCGTTCTCGCGGCAGCGCCGCAGCTCTTCGGCGAGGGTCACGGTCTGCATGCGCTTCTCGCGGTCGACCGGGACGGAGACGACCGACTGCGGGTCGAGGCCGAGCAGCGTCGCGGACTTCTTGACGCTGAAGTGGCTCACCTCGGAGGCGAAGATGCGGAGTTTGGACAGGTCCCGCGACTTGGCCTCCTCCCGGGCGAGCAGCAGCGCCTGCAGGTTGGACTGCGAGCCGCCGGAGGTGAACACGCCGTCGGCCGCGGGGCCGAGGCCGATCCGCCCGGTGGTCCAGTCGATGAGCTTGCGCTCGATGAGCGTGCCGCCCGCGGACTGGTCCCAGGTGTCGAGCGAGGAGTTGACCGCGGCGAGGATCGCCTCGCCGAGCACGGCCGGGATGACGACCGGGCAGTTGAGGTGGGCGAGATAGCGGGGGTGGTGGAAGTAGACGGCGTCGCGGAGGTAGACGTCCTCCAGCTCGTCCAGGGCGGCGATGGTGTCCTGGAGCGGCTCGTCCAGGTCGACGGCGTCGACGGTGGGGGAGAGTGCGTCGGGTGTGACGCCGGTGAACGGCCTTGTGGTGGTGGCGAGTTTGGCCGCCACCCGCTCGACTCCTTCGGTCACGGAGCTGCGGTATAGCTCCGCGGTGGTGTCATTGAGCAGGTGCGAGCGCATGAACGGTTCCTCCGGGTGGGGTGGGGTGGTTCCCGGGTGGGGCAGGAAAAAGGGCGAGGTCGCGAACCCTTTGATTAGGTTAGCCTAACCTAATCTCGGCTTGCGACCCCGCCCCCTGTTCTGTTGTCACTCAAGCCCGGCCGGAGCTACCCGGCGCGCAGCGCGTCCTCGCTCATGCCGCGCCGCCAGTAACCGACGAACGTCACCGCCCGCTTGTCGTACCCGCGCTCGCGCACCAGGTGCCGCCGCAGCTCCTTCATGGTTCCGGACTCGCCGGCGAGCCAGGCGTACGGGCTTACGGCGTCGGGGAGTTGGGCCGCGCGCACGGCGTCGACGGCCGAGGGCGCGCCCTCGTCGCGGACCAACCAGGTCACCTGGACATCCGCGAGCGTGATGATCGGCTGGATGTCCGCGCGGTGCGGGACCTCCAAGTACACGTGCGCCGAGACGTGTTCGGGCAGCCAGGCCAGCACGCCGAGCGCGGCCGGAAGCGCCGTCTCGTCGCCCCACATGAGGATGTGGTCGAAGTCGTCCTGGGGCTGACAGCGCACCGCGGCGTTGTCAGCGATCGCCGGGCCGAGCACGACGGCACGGTCGCCGGGGGCCGCGGCGCGGGCCCAGCGGCAGGCGGGGCCCGAGGTGGACGGGTCGTCGTCGTGCAGCACGAAGTCGATGTCGACTTCCTCCGCGGGGAAGCGGCGCTGGCCGCTCAGTGTGTACGAGCGCATGATCGCGCGCTCGCCGTCCGGGATCGCCCGGTACGCCGCGTGCCAGACGCGGCCGTCGTCCCCGGCGTTGATCGGCGGGAGCACGGGGGCGTCCTGGCCCGGGTGCGGCAGGAAGAGGGAGAGGGACTGGTCCCGGCCGCCGCCGTGGAAGTCGGCGAGCTCGGGTCCGGTGAAGGTGACCCTGAGGAGCGACGGGCCGAGCCGCCGCGTGCGGACCACTTGCAGATCGAAGAATCGGAAAGGGGCAACAGCGGGGGCTTCGGCCGTCGTCGTCATGGGATCAGGACACCTTCTTCGCCGTCTCGATGGCCTTCACGAGGTCTTCCAGGAGCGGGGCGCACTTGTCGTAGGAGAGGATCGGCTCGGGGGAGCGGGAGATGACCTGGCCCGCCTTGACCGCCGGGAGCTTCTTCCAGGTCGGCTCGTCGATGTCGGCGGGCTGAATCGCCTGGGCGCGGTCGTCCATCATGATGATGTCGGCCTTGTGCTTGTTGACGTTCTCCCAGCTCAGGTTCTCGAACCAGCCGCCGGACGCCTTCTTCGCGGCCTCCGAGGGCTCCACGAAGTTCACGCCGAGCGCCTTGAAGTACTCCAGGTCGATGGAGAGGTTCGTGCCCGAGACATAGAAGATGTCGGGGCTCGCGCTGCCCGCCAGCACCTTGATGTCGGGGTGGGCCTTCGCCGCCTTGCGCAGCCGGGCGGCGGCGTCCTCGAAGCGCTTCTTGGCCTTGACGACCTTGTCGGCCTTCAGGTCGGCGCCGAGCGACTCGGCCAGCTTGTAGACGTGCTCCAGCGGCGTCGTCAGCTGGCGGTCGTAGACGGAGACGCCGACGCTCGGGGCGAGCTTGGCGATCTTCTTGGCGGACTCCTCGGGGACGTACCAGAGGGTGCCCGCGTCGTCGAACAGCGTGGTGATCAGCACCTCGGGGGTGAGCCCCGCGTACTTCTCGATGTTGAACTGGCCCCACTCGTTGCCGATGACCGTGACCTTGTCGACGGGCATGTCGCCGGCCTGGACGTCGGCCTTGCCGCCCTTCGTGGTGGTCGGGCCGAAGACGCCCTTGACCTGGATGCCGTAGTCGTAGAGGGCGGCGCCCATGCCGGTGAAGGCGACGATGTTCGTCGGGACCTTGTCCAGCTTCACGGTCTTGCCGCGGTCGTCCTTGTACGACCAGGGGCCGGACTTCTTCGCGGCGCCCGCCGAGCTCGAACCGCCGTCTTTGGAGCCGCCGTCGCCGCAGGCGGCGAGCGCGGCTCCGAGGCCGATGGCGCCGGTCGCGGCGAGGATGCCGCGGCGGGTGGGGCGGGACAGTCGGGCGTTGGGCATGACGGGCAACCTTTGGACGTGCCGTAGCGGCGACCGGGCGGGACGTAAACTCAGGGTAGGTTAACCTAAGTTCCCCGGTTTTAATCAAGCCCCTGCGGCGATTGAGCAGGCGGCTCCGTGGCTGAGGCCGCGGGGCTCCGCCCCGGACCCCGCTGCTCAATCGCCGCAGGGGCTTGATTTGCTCAACCGGCGCCGGGGGCTCTAACTCGTCAGGCCCAGCTCCCGCGCAATCAGCATCCGCTGCACCTCACTCGTGCCCTCGCCGATCTCCAGGATCTTGGAGTCGCGCCACATCCGGGCCACCGGGTACTCGTTCATGAACCCGTAGCCACCGTGGATCTGCGTGGCCTCCCGCGCGTTGTCCACCGCGACCGTCGACGAGTACAGCTTCGCGAGTGCCGCCTCCTTCTTGAACGGCTCCCCGCAGACAAGGCGGGACGCCGCGTCCCGCCAGGCGAGCCGCGCCGTGTGCGCCTTCATCTCCATGTCGGCGATCTTGAACTGGATCGCCTGGTAACCGCCGATGGTGCGCCCGAAGGCGCGGCGCTCCTTGGCGTACTTCACCGACTCGTCGACGCAGCCCTGCGCGAGCCCGGTGGCGAGCGCCGAGATCGCGACGCGCCCCTCGTCGAGGATCCGCAGGAACTGGGCGAAGCCCCGGCCCTCCGTGCCGAGCAGGTTCGCGGCCGGCACCCGCACATCGTCGAAGTGCAGCTCACGCGTGTCCGACGCGTTCCACCCCACCTTCGAGTACGGGGCCGCCACCGTGAAACCGGGCGTCCCGGACGGCACGATGATCGAGGAGATCGCCGGGCGGCCGTCCGCCGTGCGGTCGGTCACCGCCGTCACCGTCACCAGACCCGTGATGTCCGTGCCCGAGTTGGTGATGAAGCACTTCGTGCCGTTGATGATCCAGTCGCCGGTCTCCTCGTCCCGCACGGCCGTCGTGCGGGTGCCGCCCGCGTCCGAGCCCGCCTCGGGTTCGGTGAGCCCGAACGCGCCCAGGCTCTCGCCCGCGCACAGCTTCGGCAGCCACTCCCGCTTCTGCTCCTCCGTGCCGAACAGGTGGATCGGCATGGCGCCGAGCGAGACACCGGCCTCCAGCGTGATCGCTACCGAGGAGTCGACGCGCGCCAGCTCCTCCAGGGCGATGCCGAGCGCCAGGTAGTCGCCGCCCATGCCGCCGTACTCCTCGGGGAAAGGCAGCCCGAACAGGCCCATGCGGCCCATCTCGCGGACGATCTCGTAGGGGAACTCGTGCCGCTCGTAGAAGTCGCCGATCTTCGGGGCGACAACCTCGTGCGCGAACTCCTCGACGGTGCGGCGGAGTTCCTCGTGCTCGGGGGAGAGGTGGTGATCCATGGCTGCCTCACTGCTCCTGTGGGGGCTGTGCGAGTGCGGATACGGTGCGGGACGGGCTGGGTCGGCCCAGGTGCCCGGCCATCCACCTGCTGGTGTCGGTGAGACGGCCGAGGTCGACCCCGGTCTCGATGCCGAGTCCGCGCAGCATCCAGACGAGGTCCTCGGTGGCGAGATTGCCGGTGGCGCTCTTCGCGTACGGGCAGCCGCCGAGGCCGCCGGCGGAGGCGTCCACCGTCGTCACGCCGTGCTGCAGCGCCGCCAGGGTGTTGGCGAGCGCCTGGCCGTACGTGTCGTGGAAGTGCACGCCGATCACGTTCGTCGGCACGCCCTCCTCGTTCAGCTCCGACAGGAGCGTCTGTACGTGTCCGGGGGTGGCCACGCCGATCGTGTCGCCGAGGCTCAGTTCGTCGCAGCCCATGTCCAGCAGGGCCTTGGCGACGGAGACGACCTGGTGGACGGGGACCGGGCCCTCCCACGGGTCGCCGAAGCACATGGAGAGATAGCCGCGGACGTGCGCCCGGTGCTCCTTGGCCCTGGCCACGACCGGCTCGAACACGGCGAGGGACTCCGCCACCGTGCGGTTCAGGTTCGCCTTGGCGAAGGACTCGGTGGCGCTGGCGAACACGGCGACGCGGTGCGCGCCGAGGGCCAGGGCCCGGTCGAGGCCGCGCGCGTTCGGTACGAGGACGGGCAGGTGGACGCCTTCGATGTCCTGGACGAGCGGGAACAGGTCCTCCGCGTCCGCGAGTTGGGGCACCCACTTGGGGTGCACGAAGCTCGTGGCCTCGATCGTCGTGAGGCCGGAACGCGCCAGGCGGTGGATGAACTCCGCCTTCACCTCGGTGGGCACGGCCCGCTTCTCGTTCTGCAGCCCGTCGCGCGCCCCCACCTCGTGGATCCGGACGCGGGCCGGGAGGTCCTGGGTGGGGACGACCATGGGGAGCGGGGGCGGGGGTGTGGAGGTCATCGCGCGGCCTCCCCGCCGTCGCCCGTCTCCTCGGGGGCGACGACGGCCAGCACCTGGTCCATCGCCACCGTCGTCCCGGGCGACACGTCCAGCTCGGCCACCGTGCCCGCGTGCGGGGACGTGATCACGTGTTCCATCTTCATCGCCTCCACCACCAACAGGCTCTGGCCCGCCGCCACTTGGTCACCCACCGCCACCTTCACCACGGTCACCGTGCCGGGCATCGGCGCCGTCAGGGAGCCCGCGCCGCCGCCACCCGCCCCCGTCAGGTTCGCCGCCACCGGGTCGTGGTCCCGCACGTGCCAGGCGTCGCCGTCGCGCGCCAGCCAGTCCCCGGCGGTCGCGGTGAGGCGGGCGGGGGTGGCCGGGGCCCCGTCGACCAGGACCTCGGCGCCGCGCACCCGGACCTCCACCGGGTCGTGGCCCGCGACCTTCAAGGGGTGCACGGTCCACGCCGGTTCGCCGCCGAGCCGCCAGCCGGTGGGCCGGTCGAACGGGTCCGTCCAGCCCTCGGTCGCGGTCGGGGTCAGCCGCTCCTGGCGCAGTACGCCCGCCGCCGCGTAGACCCCCGCGGGGACCTCCGCGTCGACCAGCTCGTCCGTCGCGCGCTCCACCAGGCCCGTGTCCAACTCGCCCGCCACGACGTCCGGATGGGCGAGGAGGCGCCGCAGATACCCGGCGTTCGTCGGGACGCCGAGCGTCACCGTGCGGGCGAGCGCGGCCCGCAGCCTGCGCAGCGCCGTGTCCCGGTCGGGGCCGTACGCGATGATCTTCGCGAGCATGGGGTCGTAGAGGCTGGAGACCACGGTGCCCTCGGTGAGGCCGGAGTCGACCCGAACGCCTTCGCCCTCGGGTTCGCGCAGGGCCAGCACCGTGCCGCCGGAGGGGAGGAAGCCGCGGGACGGGTCTTCCGCGCAGAGACGGGCCTCCACCGCATGCCCGGTGAGCTCGATGTCCTCCTGGGCGAAGCCCAGTTGTTCACCCGCCGCCACCCGGACCTGCCACTCCACCAGGTCGACGCCCGTGACCAGCTCCGTCACCGGGTGCTCGACCTGGAGGCGGGTGTTCATCTCCATGAAGCAGTACGCCGCCGGGTCGTCGCCCGGCACGATGAACTCCACCGTGCCCGCGCCCCGGTAGCCGCAGGAGCGCGCCGCCTCCACGGCCGCCGCGCCCATCGCCGCGCGCGTGGCCTCGTCGAGGAGCACCGAGGGCGCCTCCTCGACGATCTTCTGGTGGCGGCGCTGGAGGGAGCACTCGCGCTCGCCCAGGTGCACCACGTTCCCGTGGCCGTCCGCCAGGACCTGGATCTCGATGTGGCGGGGCCGGTCGATCCAGCGCTCCACGAGGAGCGTGTCGTCCCCGAAGGAGGCGCGTGCCTCGCGCCGGGCGGCCGCGATCTCCTCCTCCAGGGTGGTCAGATCGCGGACGAGCCGCATGCCCTTGCCGCCGCCGCCCGCGCTCGGCTTGAGGAGGACGGGCGCGCCCAACGAGCGGGCCGCCTCGGCGAGTTCCGGGTCGCGGCCGCCGGGCACCACCGGAACCCCGGCCGCGCTCACCGTCTCCTTGGCGCGGATCTTGTCGCCCATCAGCGCGATCGCCTCGGCGGGCGGGCCGATGAAGACGAGGCCCGCCTCCTCGCAGGCCCGCGCGAACGCCGCGTTCTCCGCCAGGAACCCGTAGCCGGGGTGCACCGCCTGCGCCCCGGTCGCCGCCGCGGCCTCAAGGAGGCGCTCCTTCACCAGGTAACTCTCGGTGGCCTGCGGCGGCCCGATGCGCACCGCCTCGTCCGCCTCGCGCACATGCCGCGCGTCCGCGTCGGCGTCGCTGTACACCGCCACCGAGCGGATGCCGAGCGCCCGCAGCGTACGGATGACGCGCACCGCGATCTCGCCCCGGTTGGCCACAAGTACCGTCTCGAACACTTCTCGCTCCGCCCCTCACATCCGGAAGACGCCGAAGCCGGCGGACTTCTCCGGCAGCGGCGCGTTGGCACACGCGGTCAGGGCCAGGCCGAGTACCTGGCGGGTCTCCATCGGGTCGATCACACCGTCGTCCCAGAGCCGGGCCGTCGCGTAGTAGGCATTCCCCTGCGACTCGTACTGGTCGCGGATCGGCGCCTTGAACGCGTCCTCGTCCTCGGCGGGCCACTGTTCGCCGCGCGCCTCCAACTGGTCGCGCTTCACGGTCGCGAGCACCGACGCGGCCTGCTCGCCGCCCATGACGGAGATCTTCGCGCCGGGCCACATCCACAGGAAGCGGGGGCTGTAGGCCCGGCCGCACATCGAGTAGTTGCCCGCGCCGTACGAGCCGCCGATCACCACGGTCAGCTTCGGCACGCGCGTGCAGGCCACCGCCGTGACCATCTTGGCGCCGTGCTTGGCGATCCCGCCCGCCTCGTAGTCCCGGCCGACCATGAAGCCCGAGATGTTCTGGAGGAACAGCAGCGGGATGCCGCGCTGGTCGCACAGCTCGATGAAGTGGGCGCCCTTCTGGGCGGATTCGGAGAACAGGATCCCGTTGTTCGCGACGATGCCGACCGGGTGGCCGTGGATCCGCGCGAATCCCGTGATCAGCGTCTGCCCGTACTCGGCCTTGAACTCGGCGAACCGGGAGCCGTCCACCACGCGCGCGATCACCTCGCGCACGTCGTACGGAGTGCGCGAGTCGACCGGCACCGCTCCGTAGAGCCCCGCCGGGTCCACCTTCGGCTCGATCGCCGCCTTCACGGCCCACGGCAGCGGGCCGCGCTCCGGCAGCGTGGAGACGATCGTGCGGACGATCCGCAGCGCGTGCGCGTCGTCCTCCGCCAGATGGTCCGTCACGCCCGACACCCGCGAGTGGACCTCGCCGCCGCCCAGCTCCTCGGCCGTCACCACCTCGCCCGTGGCCGCCTTCACCAGCGGAGGGCCGCCCAGGAAGATCGTGCCCTGATTCCGGACGATCACGGCCTCGTCGCTCATCGCCGGGACGTACGCGCCGCCCGCCGTGCACGAGCCGAGGACCGCCGCGATCTGCGGGATGCCCGCGCCCGACATCCGCGCCTGGTTGTAGAAGATCCGCCCGAAGTGCTCGCGGTCCGGGAACACGTCGTCCTGCATCGGCAGGAACGCGCCGCCGGAGTCCACCAGGTAGACGCACGGCAGCCGGTTCTCCAGGGCCACCTCTTGGGCGCGCAGGTGCTTCTTCACCGTCATCGGGTAGTACGTGCCGCCCTTGACCGTCGCGTCATTGGCGACGATCACGCACTCGCGGCCGCTGACCCGGCCGATCCCGGCGATCACGCCCGCGGCCGGCGCCTGCCCCTCGTACATCCCGTCGGCCGCGAGCGGCGCCAGTTCCAGGAACGGGGAGCCGGGGTCGAGCAGCGCGTCCACCCGGTCCCGAGGCAGCAGCTTGCCGCGCGCCGTGTGCCGCGCCCGCGCCTTCTCGCCGCCGCCGAGCCGGGCCGCGGCGAGCTTGGCGCGCAGCTCGTCGCCGAGCGTCCGGTGCGCCGCCTCATTGGCCCGCCAGGCCTCCGACGCGGGCTCCGCGGCGCTTGTCAGCTCCGGTGCCTCCTGCATGGCCTCGAGCCCCCTTGCCCGTACGAGAAAGTCGATGAGCGGAAGTTAATGAGCGTTAACCCGTTTCCGTCAGGTTAACGCTCGCTAACGTCCCTGTCTAGAATTGCTTCATGGCCACGAGAACCGACGCCCCCACCCGCCGTGAGCAGATCCTCAGAGAGGCCGCGCGGCTCTTCGCCGAGCGCGGCTTCCACGGCGTGGGCGTGGACGAGATAGGGGCGGCGGTCGGCATCAGCGGCCCCGGCCTGTACCGGCACTTCGCCGGCAAGGACGCGATGCTCGCCGAGCTGCTCGTCGGGATCAGCGGGCAGCTGCTCACCGGCGGCAAGCGGCGGGTCGCCGAGGCGGAGCACGGGCCCGAGGCGCTGCTCGACTCGCTCATCGAGGGGCACATCGACTTCGCGCTCGACGACCGCGACCTGATCACGCTGCACGACCGGGAGCTGGACCGGCTGCGCGACAGCGACCGCAAGCTGGTGCGGCAGTTGCAGCGCCAGTACGTGGAGCTGTGGGTGGAGGCGGTGCGCAAGGTCTATCCCGAGCTGGTGGAGGCACACGCGCGCGTGGCCGTGCACGCGGTCTTCGGGCTGCTGAACTCGACCCCGCACCTGAGCCGTCCGAGCTCGCTGCCCGGCCGGACGGCGACCGCGCGGATGCTGCACAAGCTGGCGCGTGGCGCGTTCGCGGCGGCTGCCGCAGAGTGACCTGTATCTCTGGACGCCCCTTGCGACTCGCGGGTAACCTGTCCCTGAGCAAGCGCTTAGTCGCTTGGTCGCCGTCCGCACACTCGTTGTAGAGGGAGAGTTCTCCGTGCGCCGTACTGTTTTTGATGAGGACCACGAGGCGTTCCGGGAGACCCTGCGCGCCTTCATCGAGGCCGAGGTCGTCCCCCACTACGACGAGTGGTTCCAGCAGGGCATCGTGCCGCGCGAGCTCTACTCGAAGATGGCCGACCTGGGCCTGTTCGGCATCAACGTGCCGGAGGAGTTCGGTGGCGCCGGCCTGGACACCCACAAGTTCGAGGCCGTCCAGTACGAGGAGACCGCCCGCGCGGGCGTCTCCTTCGGTGGCTCCGGTGTGCACGTGCTGCTCGCCCTGCCGTACATCAAGCTGCTCGCCACCGACGAGCAGAAGAAGCGTTACCTGGAGAAGTTCGTCACCGGTGAGGAGATGTGGGCCCTCGCCATGACCGAGCCGGGCACCGGCTCCGACCTGGCCGGCATGAAGACCACGGCCAAGCTCTCCGACGACGGCACGCACTACGTGCTCAACGGCTCCAAGACGTTCATCACCGGTGGCGTGCACGCCGACCGCGTCATCGTCTGCGCCCGCACCGCCGCGCCGACCGCCGAGGACCGCCGCCACGGCATCTCCCTGTTCGCCGTCGACACGAAGTCCGACGGCTACTCGATCGGCCGCAAGCTCGACAAGCTCGGCCTGAAGACGTCCGACACCGCCGAGCTGGCGTTCGTCGACGTGAAGGTCCCCGTCGAGGACCTCCTCGGCGAGGAGAACAAGGGCTTCTACTACCTCGGCAAGAACCTCCCCTCCGAGCGCTGGGGCATCGCCTACGGCGCGTACGCGCAGGCCAAGGCCGCCGTGCAGTTCGCCAAGGAGTACGTCCAGGACCGCACCGTCTTCGGCAAGACCGTGTCGTCGTTCCAGAACACCAAGTTCGAACTGGCCGCCTGCCAGGCCGAGGTGGACGCCGCCGAGGCCGTCGCCGACCGCGCCCTTGAGGCCCTCGACGCCGGTGAGCTGAGCGCCGCGGAGGCCGCCTCCGCGAAGCTGTTCTGCACCGAGGTCGCGCACCGCGTCATCGACCGCTGCCTCCAGCTGCACGGCGGCTACGGGTTCATGAACGAGTACCCGATCGCCCGCCTGTACGCGGACAACCGCGTGAACCGCATCTACGGCGGCACCAGCGAGATCATGAAGTCGATCATCGCCAAGAACATGGGCCTGTAACCAGCAGAGAATCTTTGCTCGGTACAACTGATCCCATGCATCAGGCACTCGAATCCCTCCTCGATCTGCTCGACCTCGAGCAGATCGAGGAGGACATCTTCCGCGGCCAGTCCCGGTCCTCCGTCGTCCCGCGCGTCTTCGGCGGGCAGGTGGCGGCCCAGGCGCTGGTCGCGGCCGGGCGCACCGTCCCGGCCGACCGGCACGCCCACTCCCTGCACGCGTACTTCCTCGTCGCGGGGGACCCGGGCGCGCCCATCGTCTACACCGTCGACCGGATCCGCGACGGCCGCTCCTTCACGACGCGCCGCGTCGTCGCCGTCCAGCACGGGCAGCCGATCTTCCACCTCTCCGCGTCCTTCCAGACGTACGAGGAAGGCCTCGACCACCAGGCGGACATGCCGCCCGCGCCCGACCCGGAGTCGCTGCCGACCGCGGAGGAGATGCTCCCGCGCTACGTCGACGGCGTGCTGAAGCCCGACGTCGTCCAGCGTCTGCTGGAGGCGCGGGAGGCCGTCGACCTGCGGTACGTGGACGCGCCGCCGTTCGCCTTCGTCGGCGATCCGCAGCCCCCGCGCTCCCAGGTCTGGTTCCGCGCGCGGGGCAAGCTCGCGGACGACCCGCTGCTGCACGTGTGCCTCGCGACGTACGTCTCCGACATGACGCTCCTCGACTCCGTGCTGCTCGCCCACGGGCGGGGCGGCTGGGCCGTCGGCGATGTCGTGGGCGCGTCCCTGGACCACGCGATGTGGTTCCACCGGCCGTTCCGGGCCGACGAATGGCTGCTGTACGACCAGGAGTCGCCCTCCACGTCCGGCGGGCGCGGGCTCGGGCAGGCCCGGATCTACACGCAGGACGGGCGGCTCGCGATCACCGTCATCCAGGAGGGTGTCGTTCGCGTTCCGCGGTGATCGGACATACCGTCACGTACATGGATGCACGGGTGGACGATGACGCGCGCGACAAGGAAGAAGCGGGCGGGGAGAGCGTCTTCACGGTGGTCGTCGCCGCGGTGGCCAACCTGGGCATCGCCCTCGCGAAGGCCGTCGCCGGCGTCCTCAGCGGCTCCAGCGCGATGCTCTCCGAGGCCGCCCACTCCTTCGCCGACACCGTCACGGAGCTGCTGCTGCTCACTTCCCTGAAGCGCAGCGACAAGCCCGCCGACGAGGAGCATCCGCTCGGCTACGGAGGCGAGCGGTACGTGTGGGCGCTGCTCGCGGCCGTCGCCACGTTCGTGGGCGGCGCCGTCTTCTCCCTGTACGACGGGATCCACACGCTCGTCACGGGCGAGGAGCTGGGCGACCCGCTCGTCTCGTACGTGGTGCTGGCCGTGGCGTTCGTCCTGGAAGGGTTCTCGCTGCGCACCGCGGTCAAGCAGGCGCGGGGCGAGGCGGCCCGGGTGCGGGTGCCCTTCGGTACGTATCTGCGGCACACGCCCGACACGGCGGTGAAGGCCGTCGTACTGGAGGACAGTGCGGCGCTGGCGGGTCTGTTGCTCGCGGCGGGCGGGCTGCTCGGCTCGCAGCTCACCGGGTCGGGGGCGTGGGACGGGGCGGCGTCGCTGTGCATCGGCGTGCTGCTGCTGTGGGTGGCGTGGGTGCTCGGGCGGTCCAACGCGGAGCTGCTGGTGGGGCGGCCGTTGCCGAAGCCCTTCCGGGACGAGATCCGGCAGATCGTGCTCGGGGTCGAGCATGTCGAGGCCGTGCTTGAGCTGACGACGTTGGTGCAGGGGCCGCGGGAGGCGCTGGTCGCGGCGAAGGTCGACTTTCGGGATGCGTCCACCGCGGCGCAGATCGAGTGGGCCTGTGAGGATGCGGCGCGGCGGATCCGGGAGAGGTTCCCCGCGGTGCGGAGGGTGTTTCTCGACCCGACCCCGGGGTTCGCGGCGCGCCGCATGGAGGGGCTCAATCCGTGGTGATTCACCCCTGCGGGGCCCGAGCAATTCAAGCCCCTCCGGCGATTGAGGAGCGGGGTATGGGGCAGAGCCCCAATCTTTGGAGCCCCTGCGGCGATTGAGCAGGCGGCGCCGGGGTTGACGACTCGGGGCTCTGCCCCGGACCCCGCTGCTCAATCGCCGCAGGGGCTTAAATGGCTCAACCGGCACCGGGGCTTGATCGGCTCAGCCGGGGACAGGGCTTGAAAACAGGGGGCTACTGGTTGAGGCCCGCCGCGTCCAGGAGGTAGGCCGTCATCGGGTCGTAGTGGCGGGGGCTCGTGACGTGGTCGTCCAAGGGGATCGTCACCTGCATCGTGCCCTCGGACTCGCCGACGAACAGGGCCGGGTCGTTGCAGTCCGCGTAGCCGACGGAGTCCAGGCCGCGCTGGGCCGCGCAGCCCGCCCAGCCGTGGTCGGCGACGACGAGGTCGGGCTGCGGGCGGCCCTCGCGGGCGAGGCCGTCGAGGATCGCGGCCATGGGGTCGGGGGAGTGGGTGTGCCACAGCGTGGCGCCGCGCTCCAGCATCGCCACGTCCGCGAACTGGAAGACCATGCCCTCGTCCGTGGCCAGGCCCTCCGGGATGACCATGATTTCGCAGCCCGCCGCGCGCAGCGCCGTCGCCGTCGCCCGGTGGACGTCGAGGAGGCCGCCCGGGTGGCCCGTGGCGAACAGCACGCGCTGGCGGTCCTCCGCGGCCTTGCGCAGGCGCGCCGCCATGCGGTCCAGGGCGTCGACCGTCAGTTCGGGGTCAATGGTGTCCTGGCCGGAGCGGTGCCCGGCGTCGGGGACGACACCGCAGCGTTCGGCCATGACGGCGAGCACGTCCTGCTCGTCGGTCCAGCGGTCGCCGAGTTCCAGGCCCAGCCAGTAGTGGCGGTCGCCGTTCGCGAGCCTTCGGTAGTGCGAAAGGTTGTTCTCGCGCGGAGTGGCCACGTCGCCCGCGATACGGGTGCGGACGAGGTGGTCGATGAGGGCGGCACGGGTCGGAGTATCGCTGGGCAGTCCGGGTATCGGCATACGCCCATTGTGCCGGGGGCCGTGGCGGGCCGTTGATCGGTTCCGGGGAGTGGACCCAGTAGCGGACCCGGCGGCGTCACGACATGTGCCGCAGCGCGAACCAGAGTTCCATGCGGGTGTCCGGGTCGTCGAGGTCCGCCTCCAGGAGCGTGGCGCAGCGGGCGATGCGCTGGCGGACCGTGTTGCGGTGGACGGTCAGGGCGAGGGCCGTGCTCTCCCAACTGCCGTGCAGGGAGAGCCAGGTGCGCAGGGTCTCCAGGAGGGCCGGCTTGCCGGACAGCGCGGCCAGGGTCGGCGCGGGGGTGCCGTCCGGGCGGTGGTGGGCCAGCGGGCTGCGGGTGGATCGTGCGCGGGTGAGGGCGTGGGCCGCCTGGACGTCGGCGAGCGGCAGGTCACGGGCGAGCGCCGGGGCGCTGACGCCGAGCACGTGGCCCGCGTACGCCGTGACGTCCTGGTCGGACGGGACCAGGGCGCGGGTGACCGAGTCGTCCGTGGCTGTGGAGGTCAGGGGCGTCGCCAGGTCCGGGGCCGGACGGGGCGTGAGGGGGCGGGCGTGGATCACCCGCCAGGTGGTGTCCGCGCCCAGCAGGTCCGTCGCCGCCTGCGCGCGGTCCGCGCCGAGGAGGAGGTCGACCAGGGTCGCGGCGCGGCGCGTGTCGCCCGTCGAGCGGTGTTCGCCGGTGAGGAGGGACAGGAGCACCACCGCCGCTCCCGCGATCGTGTGGTCGCCCGGCGAGCGGGCCTGCGTCGCGAGGCCGAGCGCGCCGCCCGGCTGGAGCGCGTACGCCGACAGGTGCGTGCCGCCCACCGTGTCCGCCGCCGACGACGGGGTGGGGAAGAGGTGCGTGGCGTGCGGGCGGACCACCGCCGTCAGTTCGGCGAGCGCCTCGCTCACGGCGCGCGGGGGGCGCTTGCCCGCGTGGTGCGGCTCGTCGCCCTCCGGGGTGACGGCCACCGCGAACCCGCCGGTGCGCTGGGCGAGTTGGCGCAGCACGGACGGCAGTGGATCGGGCCTCGCCGCCGCCGAGGCCAAGGCCTGCTGCGCCTCCGTGACCCGGCGCAGCTCCGCGTTCCTGGCCTGCGCCATCAGCTCCCACACGGCCCGCGCGACCCCGCTGAACGTGGTCCGTGGAGGGACCTCAAGGAGCGGGATTCCGCGGCGCTCGCAGGCCGTGACCAGTTCCGGCGGCACCGTGTCGAAGACCGGCGTCACACCGAAGCCGAGCGCCACGGCCCCGCCCCGCGCGACCCGCTCCGCGTACTCCTCGAAGTAGCTGTCGCCGGGCGCGGCGGGCGCGTGCACGCCCGCCGTCAGCAGCAGCTCGCCGCCCAGCAGGTACGGCTCCGGGTCCGTCAGCTCCGACGTGTGCGCCCCGTGCACGAGGACGTCCGCCGCCGCGGGCCCCGCGATCTGGCGAAGGCCCAGGTCGGCGCGGGAGAGCACGGCGGCGAGCGGAACACCCTGTGTGGGCGGTGCGGTCACGGTCACCTGTGGATGATTCCTCTGCTTTGATCCTGTCCGGTGGATGGAACGTACACTTCAGTGCTGCTTTTCGGCCACCTAGATTTCTTCCGACCGGTGGGTGCGGGTACGGGCGGATGTCCCCGACACCCCCCAAGGGGCCCAGCAGGGGCTCCGCAGCCGGACACTCCCTTGCACGACACGCCACCGAGGTGGACGAAGGAGGACAGCCCTTATGGCCGTCGACTACATCGTTATCGTCGTCTACCTGGCAGGCATGCTGGCGATGGGCTGGTGGGGCATGCGCCGCGCCAAGTCCAAGAGCGACTTCCTGGTCGCGGGGCGGCGCCTCGGCCCCGCCATGTACTCCGGGACCATGGCCGCTGTCGTGCTCGGTGGCGCCTCCACCATCGGTGGCGTCGGCCTCGGCTACCAATACGGCCTGTCGGGCGCCTGGATGGTGTTCACCATCGGCCTCGGCATCCTGGCCCTGTCGATCTTCTTCTCGGGGCGCATCGCCCGCCTGAAGGTCTACACGGTCTCCGAGATGCTCGACCTGCGCTACGGCGGCGGCAAGGCCGGGATGATCTCGGGCATCGTGATGTGGGTGTACACGCTGATGCTCGTGGTCACGTCCACCATCGCGTACGCGACGATCTTCGACGTCCTCTTCGACGTGCCGCGCACCCTCGCGATCATCGTCGGCGGCACCATCGTCGTCGCCTACTCGACGCTCGGCGGCATGTGGTCGATCACCATCACCGACATGGTGCAGTTCGTCGTGAAGACCATCGGCGTGCTGCTGATCCTGCTGCCGGTCGCCATCGTCAAGGCCGGCGGCTTCAGCGAGATGAAGGCCCAGCTCCCGACCTCGTACTTCGACCCGCTGGGCATCGGCGGCGAGACGATCTTCACGTACGTGCTGATCTACACGTTCGGCATTCTCATCGGCCAGGACATCTGGCAGCGCGTCTTCACCGCCCGCAACGACAAGGTGGCCCGCCTGGGCGGCACCGTCGCCGGCGTCTACTGCCTGCTCTACGCGATCGGCGGCGCGGTCATCGGCACGGCGGCCAAGGTCCTCTACCCGAAGGGGCTCGGCCAGGCCGACGAGGCGTTCGCGCAGATCGTCAAGGACCAGCTGCCCGTCGGCGTGCGCGGGCTCGTCCTCGCCGCCGCCCTCGCGGCCGTCATGTCGACATCCTCCGGAGCGCTCATCGCCTGCGCCACCGTCGCCAACAACGACATCTGGAAGCGGCTGCGCGGCACCAAGGACCAGGTGTCCGTGGAGGACGAGCACGACGAGGTCAAGGGCAACCGGATGTTCATCCTCGGCCTCGGCATCGTCGCGATCGTCATCTCGATCATCCTCAACAATGTCGTCGAGGCGCTGACCGTCGCCTACAACCTGCTCGTCGGCGGGCTGCTCGTGCCCATCCTCGGCGGGCTCCTCTGGAAGCGCGGCACCGGCACCGGCGCCCTCGCCTCCATCGTCGTCGGTGGCATCACCGTCATCGGCGGCATGTGGCGCTACGGCATCCTCGCCAACCAGCCCGTGTACTACGGCCTGATCGCGTCACTCGTCGTCTACGTCGCCGTGTCCCTGGCCACCCGGCCCACCGACGCCGCCGTCCTCGCCGCCTGGCGCGAGCGGCTCGCCGGGCGCGGCGCCGAGGAGCCCGAGCCGGCTCCCGCCGCCGCGGCGCAGTAACAGCGGTACCGCAGTAACCCTCGTAGGAAAGAAGGCATGCGCGCAATGAACAGCAACGAGACGCCCCGCGTTCCCAACGGCCCCACGGGCGCCGTCGGACCGGTCGACTCCTCCCGCGTCCCGCGCTACGCGGGCCCCGCGACGTTCGCCCGCCTGCCCCGGCTCGACGAGGTGGACGCCGCCGACGTGGCGGTCGTCGGCGTCCCCTTCGACACCGGAGTCTCCTACCGGCCCGGCGCCCGCTTCGGCGGCAACGCGATCCGCGAGGCCTCCCGCCTGCTGCGCCCCTACAACCCGGCGCAGGACGCCTCCCCGTTCGCGCTCGCGCAGGTCGCGGACGCCGGTGACATCGCCGCCAACCCGTTCAACATCAACGAGGCCGTCGACACGATCGAGGCCGCCGCCGACGACCTGCTCGGCTCGGGCGCCCGCATGATGACGCTCGGCGGCGACCACACCATCGCGCTGCCGCTGCTGCGGTCGGTGGCGAAGAAGCACGGCCCCGTCGCCCTGCTCCACTTCGACGCGCACCTCGACACCTGGGACACGTACTTCGGCGCCGAGTACACGCACGGCACGCCGTTCCGCCGCGCCGTGGAGGAGGGCATCCTCGACACCTCCGCCCTCTCCCACGTCGGCACGCGCGGCCCGCTGTACGGCCGCTCCGACCTCACGGAGGACGAGAAGCTCGGCTTCGGCATCGTCACCTCGGCCGACGTCTACCGGCGCGGCGCCGACGAGGTCGCCGACCAGCTCCGCCAGCGCATCGGCGACCGCCCGCTGTACATCTCCATCGACATCGACTGCCTCGACCCGGCCCACGCGCCCGGCACCGGCACCCCGGAGGCGGGCGGCATGACCTCCCGCGAGCTCCTGGAGATCCTCCGCGGCCTTTCTTCGTGCAACCTGGTGTCCGCGGACGTCGTCGAGGTGGCGCCCGCGTACGACCACGCGGAGATCACGTCCGTCGCCGCCTCGCACACCGCGTACGAGCTGACGACGATCATGTCCCGCCAGATCGCGGACGCACGCGCCTAGGGTCCGTCAGAAGGTCCCTGCATACGCGCTGAAGGAGACGGAGCACCAGTGACGCACGACCACGACCTTGAGCTGACGCCCACCCCCGAGCAGATCGAGGCGGCGCTCAACCCGCCCGCCGGTCGCAACGGCGGCGACCTCGTCGTCGAGACCCTGCACGGCCTCGGCGCGGCCACCGTCTTCGGCCTTCCGGGGCAGCACGCGCTCGGCATGTTCGACGCGCTGCGCCGGTCGTCACTGCGGTACGTGGGGCTGCGCGTCGAGAACAACGCCGGATTCGCGGCGGACGCGTACGGCCGGGTCACGGGAGAGGTGGCGCCGCTGCTCCTCTCCACCGGCCCCGGTTCGCTGATGTCGCTCGCCGCGCTCCAGGAGGCGGCCGCCGCGTCGGCTCCCGTGCTCGCGATCGGCAGCCAGATCCCGGTCGCGGGGCTCGGCGGCGGCCGCCACGGCTACCTGCACGAACTCCGCGACCAGCAGGCCTCGTTCCGGGACGTGGTCAAGTCCGTCCACACCGTCCGTACGCAGTCCCAGATCCCGTCGGCGATCGCCGCGGCCTGGGAGTCGGCGCTGAGCGCCCCGCACGGCCCCGTGTGGGTGGAGATCCCGCAGGACGTGCTCCTCGCCGAGACGACCCTGCCGGTCGTCACCGCGGTCGACGCGACCCCGCACGATCTCGTCCCCCGGCCCGAACTCACCGCCGTGGCGGCCGACTTGCTGGCCAAGGCCGAGCGTCCGGCGATCATCGCGGGCGGCGGCGTCGTCCGCGCGGACGCGACGGGCAAGCTGCGCGCGCTCGCCGAGCGGATCAACGCCCCCGTCGTCTCCACCTTCGGCGGCAAGGGCGCCTTCCCCTGGGAGCACCCGCTGTCGCTGCAGTCCTGGATGGAGGACCAGCACACGACGGACTTCCTGGAGGACGCCGACGTCCTGCTGGTGGTCGGCTCGGGTCTGGGTGAACTCTCCTCGAACTACCACACGTTCAAGCCGCGCGGCCGCGTCATCCAGATCGAGGCGGACGCCGGAAAGCTGGAGTCCAACCACCCGGCCCTCGGCATCCACGCGGACGCACGCCTCGCGCTCCAGGCGCTGGCCGAGACGGTCGCCGAGCGCCCGGACGACGGGGTACCCGCGCGCGTCGCGGCGGTCCTGAAGGCCGTACGAGAACGTATCGACGCGCAGGAACTCACCCTGGAGCAAGAGGTGTTGGCGTCGGTGCGCGAGGCGCTGCCGGCGGCGTCCCCGTCCTTCTGGGACATGACGATCCTCGCGTACTGGGCCTGGTCCGCGTGGCCGGGAGCCATGCACTCGGCGCAGGGCGCGGGCGGCCTCGGCTACGGGTTCCCCGCGGCCATCGGCGCGGCCGCCGCCGACCCGGCGACGCCCGTCCTCGCGGTCTCCGGCGATGGCGGCGCCATGTACTCCATCGCCGAGCTGGCCACGGCGAAGCAGTACGACCTGAACGTCACCTGGCTGATCGTCGACGACGGCGGCTACGGCATCCTCCGCGAGTACATGACGGACGCCTTCGGCGAGGCCACCGCGACCGAGCTGGCCCGCCCCGACTTCGTGGCACTCGCCGAGTCGTTCGGCGTCCCCGGGGTGCGGACGACCCCGGAGACGCTCAAGGACGACCTGGCGGAGGCCCTCGCGGCGCCGGGGCCACGCGTGGTGGTGCTCCCGGCGCTGCTGAGGATGTTCGCGCCGACCCATCTGGGCTGAGCGTTGGGCGGGCGCGGGCGTCGCCGTTCCCACTCGGCGTTGCTCTGAACCGTGCCAGTCCTAGCCGCCCAGCGCGTCCAGTTCGGCTCGGACCACTGCCTTGGCGTCCTCGCCGTAAACAGCAGACCGTTTCAGTAGGTTGAATGCCCTCTCGTAGCGCTCAACCTGATCCTTCTCCGTGTGTGTCGGTGACTGTCCGAACAGTTCGACTTCGACGCGCTTCCTGTCGAAGATGCCGAAACTGTTGCCGGGAAACACATGGAGTTCGGCACGGCTCGGGATGATTCCGAGAGTGACTCCGGGGATCGTGAACGAATCCAGGATATGGTGCAGTTGGCCCCTCATCACGTCGGCCCCGCCGATGTTCGACCTGAGGGCTTGTTCGCCGAGCAGTGTGTGGTACGTGCGCCCGTCCTTGCCGAACAGTTCGGCTCGTGCCGTGCGAGCTCGTACACCGGCTTCGATGTCGCGAGGGATCTCCATGTATTCCACGACGAGCGTGAGCATAGCTCTCACATAGTCGGGAGTCTGGAGATTTCCCCACACCACGTCAGGGCAATAGTGCTTTGCTTCCCGAGTCTGCCGAACCAGGTCGAGAAACGCCTCCTGTGTGGGGCCCATTCCCTCTTGGTGTAGCTCGTCCCAGGTCTTCGTGGCTTTGGGCATGGCAATTCATCTCCTCAGGCGGCCTTGGCCGCAGCCACATCTCGCGCCCGGAGCGCTAGTTGTTGCACGGGGGTGGAAGTCGTGTGCCGGCGCAGTGCCGTGCTCATCGTGCGGAAGTGGTCGTCGCCGCGGTTGGACGAGACGTGTTCGTACTCGTCCAGGAATCGGGACCAGCTTTCGCAGGCGGCATCCAAGTGGCCGATGCGCAGCTGCCGTTGCGCCAGGAGCGCGTAGGAATGCACGCGGCCTTGGCGTTCTTGTTTCGGCTGGAGGCGGATCGACTGTTTGAGGGCTTTGACCGAGCCCGCGAAATCCGCCTCCTCGTACAGGACATGAGAGACGTGGAAGAGGTAGGCGGTCTTGTCGTAGCCGCCGATCGAGTCCCTGCGGTTGTCCGCCCTCGACAGTGCGTCCTCGGCCTCCTTCAGGCGGGCGTGAGCCTGTTGCTTGAGGCCCACCATCGAGGCGGAGTGCGCCTGTTGACCCCGAAGGAATGCCACGAGGCGAGGGCCGGCCGAGGGAGCGGCTTCCGCTGCGGAGTCCGCGAGTTCCAGGGCCTTGGGGCCGTAGCCCAGGTTGGAGGCCTGGAGGGACATGCCGCGTAGGGTCCTGCAGTAGGTGACGTGGTCCTCCGCCTCGCGAGCCAGGCCGAGGGCCTGGACGTAGTAGCGCTGACCGAGGCCGTGGGCCTTCTCGTACATGGCCATCCAGCCGGTCAGGTACGTGAGGTCGGATGCGGCGGCCAGCATGTCCCGGTGGACGGACTCCGTGGCCTGCGCCTGGAGCCAGGGGCCGACGGTATTGACGAGGAACGCGGACGCCATGGGCATGGCGTGCCCGGCACCGAGTTCGTCAAGGATGTCCGCGATCCGATCGGTCATGGTGCGGATCGACTGCACCTGCGATGAGCCGATACGAACGGTCTTCTTGCCCGGAGTCACCGATTCATCGTCGGCGCGCGCAGGGAGGGTGAAGGCGGGAACGGACAATGCGGCGGAGAAGACCGTGGCAGCGAGCACGCAGCGGCGGGACGGATCCATTGTTGCCCTTCCGAGGTCGATCAACTCCTCGACAGTGTCGGTGCTTTGGTCACCCGTGAACGACGGCGTGGGCTTCAGGCCGGCTTCCGCGTGCGTGACGGGTCGTCCGAGCCGAGCTGAGAGTGCCTCGACGATCAGAGGCCTGACCTGGGGCTTCGGTTGGACTCCCGCAATCCAGTGGGCTACTGCCGTGCGGTCGTACGTGAGGTCGAGTCCTGCCTGAGGGCCGAGACGGTTCACCTGCTGGGCCAGCTGGGTCCTGGTCCATCGTGCCTGGTCAAGCAGATTGCCCAGGGCGCGGTTGGGGGTGCGCTTCCGTGCCATGTCTTCAACTCCCGACGGCTTGCCCGGCGTTCAACGGGACGGCGTTCACGGCGTTCACGGTGCCACTGCCTTCCAACGGTACCTGCGGAGAGTGTCGGAGCGGTTACCTCTTGCACAGGCGCCGAGTGACCTCGGCCGAAACGAAGGACCCCCGCGACCGCTTGCGACGGCCCGGGGGCATGGCCCTCAACTGCTTGGAGTTGAAGACGTGTTGCACCATATCGCCCGCCTCATCGAGCCCCTGCTCCGGCTGCTCTGGCCCGCCTCCGGGTGCCACCGGTACTCCGCCGGGGGAGGGGGGCCGTTCCCGCTCCTGCCTGCTGACCTCGGAGTGCCCGCGCGCCGTTCCTCCAGTCATGAAACCCCCCTCCGAGGCGAGGACTCCCCGCTCGTTCGCCCCTACCTCCTGGCCCACGAGGAACGTGAGCGGGTCATGCGTAACGAGCAGGTCAAGCTGCAACGCGCCCGTCGTCGCGCCCTGTGGCTCGCCACGCACGGTGTCGACGTAGGCCCGCGTCGTATTCACGGGGTCGAGGTGGCTGCGTGATGATCCAGAGCGGCGATGCCGCGACTGCCAGCCCGCCCCGTCTCCTCCCCTGGTCCAACCTCGACGGCAACCCGTGCTACCTCGTCACCGACGGCACCGGCGCCAGTCACCTATCCCGTATCGCCGACGGCATCGAGTCCGTGCAGCTCGACATGGCTGATGATCTCCTCGACCATGCCGCAGACCTCCTCGGTGACGGCAAGATCACCACACCCCAACTCCGATTTCTGGTAGCGAGGTTGACCGAGTCGTTGTACGACGTACAGCGCATCGCGCGCAGTCGGGGCGCCCGCCTCCCTGTACCTGACGACTGTGATGACGGCGAAAGCGACAGCGAGGACGAGTCCCCGGAGGTTCACCCCGGTCACTGACCTGGCCTCACCCCGCGTGTGGGCGTATCGGTGTCAATCCGGTACGCCCACACGCTCCGGCCCGCCGCCTACCAGATCGAGCCCACCCACTCCGGGTGGTCGATGAACGGGTTCCGGTTGTGCTGGTAGGTGTCGTAGATGACCTCGTTGCGGTGCTGCTCGAAGGCGTCCGGCGGGTCCTCGTCGCTCCACTTCTTCAGGACCGAGAGCTTGCCGATGTTCGGTGCGCTGCCGTTGTCCACGGAGTCGTTGGGCTCCAGGTCGGCGAAGGAGTCGTCGCCTTCGTAGCGGACCGCCATGTAGAGGATCATGCGCGCCACGTCGCCCTTGACGGCGTCGCGCGGCTCGAAGGAGTCGGAGTCGGTGAGGCTGCCGCCGCCGTTGGCGACGGCGCTGCCGCCCGCGTCGAAGTCCTTGTTGCCGCGCACCGAGTTGACCGTGACGTCCTCGGGGCGCAGATGGTGCAGGTCCGTGCCGGGGCCCGTCGCGGTGCCGAAGTCGCCGTGCGACTTGGCCCAGACGTGCTCGCGGTTCCAGTCGCCGCTGTCGCCGCCGTTGGCGGACTTCGCGCGTGAGGTGCCGCTGTACAGCAGGATCACGTTCGAGCTGTTGGCCGGGTCCTGGTCGGTGGCCTTCAGGGCGTCCCAGACCGCGTCGTAGGAGAGCTTCGTCTGGTCGCTGATGATCGTGTGCAGCGCGCTCTTGAGCTCGGTGCCGGTCTTGCCCTCCGCGTCCTGGTAGTACGTGTCGTCGTACGCGGCGGTCGGGCTCGCTGTCGCTGTCGCCGCGGGGAGGGCGAAGGCGGCCAGTACGGCGGCGGTCGTGAGGGCGACGGTGCGTATGTGGATTCCGGGCATGTGGGGTGTCCGTCCGTTCTACGCGGGTTGATTTGGTGGAACGGAGCGTGGCATGGACACGTATGGATTGGGTGAATGCCGGGCGTCGATCCTGTGACGACAAAGGCCCCTGACTGGCTGTCAGGGGCCTTTGATGTGGACGGAGTTACGGGGTCAGTTCACGTCGGACGGGTCCAGTCGGTACAGCGACGCGGAGTCGGTCGAGCCGCTGGACTTCTTGCTGTACTCGCTCGACTTCACCGCCGTGCCGTGCTTCTTCACCCACGTGGTGACCGCGGAGCTGACGTCGTTGCCGCCGCCCATGCCACCACCCATGCCGCTCTCGCCGACCTGGATGTAGTGCAACTGGCCGCTCTTGACCAGCTTCTTGAGCTTGGCGACGGTCATGCCCTTGTCGGAGCCGGTGAAGCCGTACATCGAGATGACGGGCTTCTTGGTGCTGAGGACGAGCTGCGCGGCGGACTGCGAATTGGACACCGCGAGCAGCCACTTGGCGCCGTCCTGGTGCTTCTCCAGGTACGAGATCAGCGCGCTGTCGACGCTGCCGCCCATGCCACCGGGGCCGCCGCGCATGGCATCGCCGCGTTGGCCGGACTCCTGCTTAGCGGAGCCGGAGCCCTGGTTGCCGTCGCCCTGACCGCCGGGCATCTCGCCGCCGCCGGGCATCCCGCCCCCGCCAGGCATCTCGCCGCCACCCTGCTGGGAGCCCCCGCCCTGCCGCGAACCGCCCCCCGGCATCTCGCCGCCACCCGGGAACCCGCCACGGCCACCGCCGCCACCGCCCCCACCGGGACCGCCCATGCCGCCGCCCGTCGAGGGCCCGGCCGTCGGGTTCGAGCCGCCCATGCCGCCGCCCGCTCCGGAGGAGAAGGGTGCCGCGAAGGAGTACGCCGCCGGGCCCGCCACCGACGCGACGACCGCCGCCGCGACTGCCACGGCGAGCAGCCGCAGCCGGCGCCCCGTCGACGTACGGAAGACGAGCAGGCCCGCGATCGCGGCCGCCATGACGAGCGCGATCACCGGCAACAGCCAGCCGTTCCAGCCGGAGGCGCGGCGCAGCAGCACGACCGCCCAGATCCCGGTGACGCCGAGAGCCACGGGCAGCACCCACGCCCACCGCTTGTCCGTACGGAAGGCGCGCAGCAGCATCACGCCGCCACCGCCGCACAGCGCCGCGATGCCGGGGGCGACGGCCGTCGTGTAGTACGGGTGCATGGTGCCCTCGGCCGTGGCGAAGGTGACGTAGTGCAGCACCAGCCAGCCGCCCCACAGCACGAGCGCGGCGCGCGTGAGGTCGGCGCGCGGGGCGCGACCGCGCAGCACCAGGCCGCCGATCAGAGCGATCACGGCGAACGGGATCAGCCAGGAGATCTGGCCGCCGAGCGTGTCGTTGAAGAGCCGGCCGAGGCCCGCGGTCCCGGAGAAGCCGCCGCCTCCACCGCCACCGCCCCCGCCGTTGCCCTCGCCGCCGAGGACCCGGCCCAGGCCGTTGTAGCCCATGATCAGGTCCCAGGCGGAGCCGTCCGTCGAGCCGCCGATGTACGGGCGGTCATCGGCGGGCACGAGGGAGACGGCCGTGGCCCACCAGAAGCTGGAGACCACGAGCACCACGGCGGCGAGCGCCAGGTTGCGGGCCTTCTTCGCCCAGCCCAGATGCGACGCGTACAGGTACACGGCGAAGACCACGGGCAGCGCGATGTACCCCTGGAGCATCTTGGTGTTGAAGGCGAGCCCGAAGCAGGCCGCCGAGGCGAGCAGCGGCAGCAGCCTTCCGTTGCGGGTGGCGCGCAGCGCGAGGGCCGCGCCGCCCACCATCAGCAGCACCAGGAGGGTGTCCGGGTTGTTGTCCCGGTTGATCGCGACGGTGATCGGGGTCAGCGCCAGGACCAGCGCGGCGATCGCCGCGGCCGCGTGGCCCCACACCCGCTTCACGGAGGAGTGCAGGATCCAGATCGAGCCGAGCCCGGCCGCGACCTGCGGCAGCATCATCTGCCAGGTGCCGAAGCCGAGAATCCGGCAGGACAGGCCCATCGTCATCAGCGCGAGGGGCGGCTTGTCCACGGTCAGGAAGTTGCCCGCGTCGATGGAGCCGAAGAACCAGGCCTTCCAGCTCTGGGTGCCGCTGTAGACCGCGGCGCTGTAGAAGCTGTTGAGGCTGTTGGACGACAGGTTCCAGGAGTACAGCACCCCGGCGAGCACGAGGATCGCGAGCAGCGCGGGCAACGACCAGCGTGGCGCGCGGGGTGCGGTCGGAGGAGCCACAGGCGGTTCAGGTGCGGTGGCGTGGGGATGGGGTTCGATGGCGGAGGTCACCAGAGCACCGTGCAACGCCCCCGTGGGCGCGGGCTGTGCCGACCCTTGGTGCCACCTGTGGAAGTGGCCCGCGGCCCGCATCGTTCAAGAAAAGTCCGCCCGTGCGTCGCCGGCCGCGCCCTACGGTGACTCCATGTCGCGCAGATCAGTACGTTCAGTACGCTCCGTGCTCGCCCTCGCCGCCGTGTCGGCCGCCTGCCTGACCGTCTCGGGACCGGCCTCCGCCGCCCCGCCGGCCGCCGGGAACTGCTCTCCCTCGGTGTCGGTCACCGGCTACTCCGACGCCCTCGACAAGACGACGTACGACGGCACCTTCGTCGGGAACATCTCCGCGCTCGCCACCGACCGGGGCGGGCGCCTCGCCGCGCTCTCCGACCGCTCGTCCCTGTTCACCCTGGACGGGCGCACGCTCGCGCCCCGCTCCGTGGCGCCGCTCGCCGACGAGAAGGGGGCCCCGCTCGACTCGGAGGGCCTGGTCGTCGACCGCGACGGCACGTACCTCGTCACGTCCGAGACCGAGCCCTCGATCCGCCGCTACGACCGCTCCGGCGCCCGTGTCCTCGACCGCCTCCCGGTCCCCGCCCGGCTCCAGGACCGCGCCCGCGCCAACGCCTCCTTCGAGGGACTGACCCTGCTGCCCGGCGGCCGCACCCTCCTCGCGTCCATGGAGGCCCCGCTCACCGGCGACGAGGTCAACCGGCTCCAGACCTGGCGGCGCACGCCCACAGGCTCCTTCGCGCCCGCCGCCCAGTACGGCTACCGCGCCGACACGAACCTCGGCATCTCCGAGGTCACCGCGGCCCCCGACGGCCGCCTCCTCGTCCTGGAACGCGGCTTCACCAGCGGCGTCGGCAACACGGTCCGGCTGTACGCCGCCGAGCTCCGCGGCGCCGAGGACACCTCGGGGATGGAGACCATCGGCTCCGGCGTCCGCCTCGCCCACAAGAGGCTCCTCGCCGACCTCGCGGACTGCCCGTCCCTCGGCGCCCCCTCCCACCAGCCCCAGCCCAACCCGCTGCTCGACAACATCGAGGCGATGACGGTCACGGGCCGCGGACCGCACGGCGCCCTCCGCCTGCTCCTCGCGAGCGACGACAACCAGAGCGCGAACCAGATCACCCGCTTCTACTCGCTGCGGATTGTTACAGCGGGATGAAATCCGACCCCGCTCGCGTTGGCCCTTCGGCAGCTCATGGCGAGAGGTCAAGCGAGCGGGAGGCGGCACAAGCGTGGCGGAACAACGGGGCTGGGCGAAACGGCTCGCGGGATACGCGTGGCGGCATCCCAAGGACGTCGTCCTCGCGCTCGGGGCCTCGCTCGGCGGTATGGGCGTCATGGCGCTCGTCCCGCTGATCACGAAGGTGATCATCGACGACGTGATCGGTGACCACTCCCGGTCCATGGCGGTGTGGGCGGGCGCGCTCATAGGCGCGGCCGTCATCGTCTACGTCCTCGCGTTCGTCCGCCGCTACTACGGCGGCCGGCTCGCCCTCGACGTCCAGCACGATCTGCGCACCGAGATGTACGGGTCGATCACCCGGCTCGACGGCAGGCGCCAGGACGAGCTGTCGACCGGCCAGGTCGTGGGGCGCGCCACCAGTGACCTCCAGCTGATCCAGGGCCTGCTCTTCATGCTCCCGATGACCATCGGGAACGTCCTGCTCTTCGTCATCTCCCTGGTGATCATGGCGTGGCTCTCGCCGCCGCTGACCCTGGTCGCGCTCGCCGTCGCCCCCGCCATCTGGTTCATCGCCAAGCGCAGCCGCTCCCGCCTGCACCCCGCCACCTGGTACGCGCAGGCGCAGGCCGCCGCCGTGGCCGGGGTCGTCGACGGGTCCGTCAGCGGCGTCCGCGTCGTGAAGGGGTTCGGGCAGGAGGAGCAGGAGACCGGGAAGCTCAAGACGGTCGGCCGCAGGCTCTTCGCCGGGCGGCTTCGCACCGTCCGGCTGAACTCGAAGTTCACCCCCGCGCTCCAGGCCGTGCCCGCCCTCGGGCAGGTCGCCATGCTGGCCCTCGGCGGCTGGCTCGCGGTGCGCGGGCAGGTCACGCTCGGCACGTTCGTCGCGTTCTCCTCGTACCTCGCCCAGCTCGTCGGGCCCGTCCGGATGCTCGCCGTCGTCCTCACCGTCGGGCAGCAGGCCCGCGCCGGTGTGGAGCGCGTCCTCGAACTGATCGACACCGAGCCGAGCCTCGTCGACGGCGCGTTGGAACTGCCCGCGGACGCCCCCGCGACCGTCGAGTTCGACGACGTGTCCTTCACGTACGCGGACGCCGAACACCCCGTACTCGACGGGCTCTCCCTTGAGATCAGGGCCGGTGAGACGCTCGCCGTCGTCGGCTCCTCCGGCTCCGGCAAGTCCACCGTCTCGCTGCTGCTGCCGCGCTTCTACGACGTCACGCACGGCGCCGTCCTCGTCGGCGGGCACGACGTGCGCGAGCTGACGACGGCGTCCCTGCGCTCGGCGATCGGGCTCGTCCCGGAGGACTCGTTCCTGTTCTCCGACTCCGTGGGCACCAACATCGCGTACGGCTTCCCGGGAGCGACGCAGGAGCAGATCGAGACGGCCGCGCGCGCCGCGCAGGCCCACGGGTTCATCAGCGCCCTGCCCGAGGGCTACGACACCAAGGTCGGCGAGCACGGCCTCACCCTCTCCGGCGGCCAGCGCCAGCGCGTCGCGCTCGCCCGCGCCATCCTCACCGACCCCCGCCTCCTCGTCCTCGACGACGCGACGTCCGCCGTGGACGCCCGCGTCGAGCACGAGATCCACGAGGCGCTCGGCCACGTGATGGCGGGCCGTACGACGCTGCTCATCGCGCACCGCCGCTCCACCCTCGGCCTCGCCGACCGGATCGCCGTCCTCGACGGCGGGCGGCTCGCCGCGATCGGCACGCACGAGGAGCTGGAGGCGGGGTCGCCGCTGTACCGGCGCCTGCTCACCGACCCCGACGAGCTGGGCGGGGTGTCGCCGGGCCACGTCCCGGCCACGGTTCATGAGACAGAGGACACCTCCGTACGGGACGAACTCGACGCGGAGTTCGACGCCGAACGCGGCGTCACCCCCAGGCTGTGGACGGGCGACCGCGAGCCGCGGGACGCCGCGCTGGCCGGGACCCCCGCGACACCGGAACTCCTCGCGCAGGTCGACGCGCTGCCGCCGGCCACCGACACCCCCGACATCGACGAGACGCGGGCCGTCACCGCCGAGGAGTCGTACGGACTGCGCCGCCTGCTGCGCGGATTCCGGGCGCCACTGCTGATCAGCCTCGGGCTCGTCGCCGTCGACGCGGGCATGGGCCTGCTGCTGCCGATCCTCATCCGGCACGGCATCGACGAGGGCGTCTCGCAGCTCGCGATCGGCGCGGTGTGGGCGGCAGCCGCGCTCGGGCTCGTCGCCGTGCTCGTGCAGTGGGCCGCACAGTTCGGCGAGACACGGATGACGGGACGGACCGGCGAGCGGGTCCTGTACTCGCTCCGCCTGAAGATCTTCTCCCAGCTCCAGCGGCTCGGGCTCGACTTCTACGAGCGGGAGTTGACGGGCCGCATCATGACCCGGATGACCACCGACGTGGACGCGCTCTCGACCTTCCTGCAAACCGGTCTGGTCACCGCGTTCGTCTCCCTCGTCACGTTCTTCGGCATCATGGTCGCGCTCCTTGTGATCGACGTACAGCTCGCACTCGTCGTCTTCGCGACGCTGCCGCCGCTGATCATCGGGACGTTCTTCTTCCGGCGCTCCAGCGTCAAGGCGTACGAGCTGGCGCGCGAGCGGATCTCCGTCGTGAACGCCGACCTCCAGGAGACGGTGGCCGGGCTGCGGATCGTGCAGGCCTTCCGGCGCGAGGAGGACGGCGCCGCGAAGTTCGCCGCGGGCAGCACCAGTTACCGCAAGGCGCGCATCCGCGGCCAGTGGCTGATCTCCATCTACTTCCCGTTCGTGCAGCTCCTGTCGGCGATCGCGACCGCGGCCGTCCTCGCGGTGGGCGCGCACCGGGTCGACGCGGGCACCCTGACGACCGGCGCGCTGGTCGCCTACCTGCTCTACATCGACCTGTTCTTCGCACCCGTGCAGCAGCTCTCCCAGGTCTTCGACGGCTACCAGCAGGCCACCGTCTCGCTCGGCCGCATCCAGGAACTGCTGCGCGAGCCGACGTCGACGAAGAACGCGGAGCGCCCCCGCGAGGTGCCGTCGCTGCGCGGCGAGATCGCCTTCGAGGACGTGGACTTCGCGTACGGCGACGACGAGACGGCGCTGAGCGGAGTGGACCTTCGCATCCCCGCGGGCCAGACCGTCGCGTTCGTCGGTGAGACCGGCGCGGGCAAGTCGACCCTCGTCAAGCTCGTCGCCCGGTTCTACGACCCGACGGGAGGCCGGGTCACCGCGGACGGCATCGACCTGCGCGAGCTCGACCTCACCGCCTACCGGCACCGGCTCGGCGTCGTCCCGCAGGAGGCCTACCTCTTCCCCGGCACGGTCCGCGACGCCATCGCCTACGGCCGCCCCGGCGCGAGCGACGCCGAGGTGGAGGCGGCGGCGCGGGCCGTCGGCGCGCACGAGATGATCGCGACGCTCGACGGCGGCTACCTCCACGAGGTCGCCGAGCGCGGCCGCAACCTCTCCGCCGGGCAGCGGCAGTTGATCGCCTTGGCCCGCGCCGAACTCGTCGACCCGGACATCCTTCTGCTCGACGAGGCGACCGCCGCCCTCGACCTCGCCACCGAGGCCCAGGTCAACCAGGCCACGGACCGCATCTCCGGCAAGCGCACCACGCTGGTCGTCGCCCACCGTCTGACGACGGCGGCCCGCGCGGACCGGGTGATCCTGATGGACCACGGACGCGTGGCGGAGGACGGGACGCACGACGAGCTGCTGCAACTGGGCGGGAAGTACGCCACGTTGTGGAAGACGTTCCTGGGAGAGCCGGTGGAGGTCAGCTCCTCGACGTGAGGCACGGACGCACGCAACCGTCCGGCCGCCGTGTCGCGTCAGATCAACAGTACGCTGGTGCCGATGTGACGGGAGGGGCTGCGGTGGGCGGACAAGGGCTCGGGGAGGGCGACATACGCACGCCGCGCGCGCCGCGCCGCGTGCTCGCGCCGGCGCTGTCCGTCCTGGTCGTCGCGGGCCTGCTGGTCCTCGGCGGGCCCACGGTCACCGGCGTGCAGGCCGCCTCGGTGTGCGGCGGACACCAGGCCCGCACCCTGCGCTTCGAGACGGGCCGCACGGTCCTCTACAAGAACAACGGCTATGTCTGCGCCGTCACCTACGCCAAGCGCTCGGGTGCGCGGCGCGCCATGTCCGTGAGCGTCCAGGCCCGCGGCAACCGGGCCGTCGTCGACAAGGGCCGCTACACCCGGCACGCGGGCCCGGTCACCGTGCACGCCGGGCACCGCTGTGTCCGGGTGAAGGGCTCCGTGGGCGCGAAGTCGGTGCGCACCGGCTGGATCCTGTGCTGAGCGGGTGGCCCGGCCCGCGCGGCCCTCAGACCGTGACCGCGCACCCCACCGGCCTGCTGCCGCCCAGCGTCACGTAGAGCGAGGTGGACGGCGGGCACGCCGAGCGCGACAGCACCGCCGTGACCACCCGGTACTGCGGGGCGCGCCTGCCCGAGCCGTCGCAGGCCGTCTCCCGCACCTGGCCCTGGCCCGCGGCCGTGACGCAGTCGCCGACGATCGTGCGGGGGCCGCCACCGCCGCCCGGGTCGCCGGGGTGCGGGCGATCCAGATTGCGCATGCAGGCGTAGCCGCGGTCCACGGACCCGTCGCCGTTCTCGTCGGCCGCGGGCCGGTTCTCGCTGATGTGCAGCACGAAGTCGGTGCGGGCCGGGCACGCGGGCCCGTCCGACGTCTCCCCGTCGTGCCGGGCGAGGACCCGGGCCACGGCCCGCTCGCTGCGGCACGGCACCTCGTTGAACGACGTGCGCCCGCGCGAACTGCACTCGTCGGCCGCGAGGAACACCGCCCCGTACCCGGAGGACGCGCGCGAGGACGGCCGCTCGCCGGAGGAGCCCGAGGAACCCTGGCACCCGGCGAGCGCGAGGGTGAGCGCGGAGGTGAGCGCCAGTACCGGCACCGCGCACACCCCACCGACCGACCGCCCAAACATGGCAAAACCCCCCGACGTCCCGGTCAAGCGTGGCCCGTGGCGGCGGGCGCACGCCAGGTGTGCGGGGGGCTTTGCGCCAGTTGGGGGTGGCGTGCGCCGATCGCGGCGTACGCCCCCTACGGACGGGTCAGTACGACAGCCCGTAGCCGATCGGGTAGAGGACCTGCGCGGGATCGTCGGCCTTCTGCACGGGCACCGGCAGCTTCCCGCGCGGCTCCGCCTTTCCGGCCAACACCCGCACCGCCGCCCGCAGTTCGACATCGATCCACGAGTACGCCGCCACGTGCGCGTCGGCGGCGGACAGTTGGGCGACGTCGTACGGGTTGCGCATGGACAGCGCGACGACGGGCACCCCGGTCTCGGCCACCGCGTTCACCAGGGACTGCTGCGCGCTGCCCGCGGCGACGTTGTACGTGCCGATGACCACGGCGTCCTTGCCCTTCGCCGCAGCCACGGCCTGCGCGATCGTCGCCTGGGTGGGCGCCGTGCCGGTCGCGAGCACCGTGGGCGTGAAGCCGAGTTCGGTGAGCGCCGCGCCGATCACGGTGGTCGGCGGGCCGTCGCTGAGCGAGGGGGAGGCCGGGTTGGCGCCGAGCACGAGGACGTTCTTGTGCGTGCGCCGGGAGAGCGGCAGCAGCCCCTTCTTGTTGACCAGGAGCGTCGTCGTGCGCTCGGCGATCCGGTCGGCCGCGGCGAGGTGCGCGGGGGTGCCGACGGCGCGGTCGACGCCCGACGGCGAGACGTAGGGCTCCTTGAGGAGACCCAGCTTCGCCTTCAGGCGCAGCACCCGCAGGATCGACTGGTCGAGCCGCGCCTCGGTCAGCTCGCCGCCGCGTACAGCCGCGAGCACCGCGTTCCACGAGACCGACAGGTCCGGCGGGTTGAGCAACTGGTCGACGCCCGCCTTCAGTGCGAGCACCGGGACCCGGTCGTCGCCGTACTTCGTCCGTACGCCCTCCATGCCGAGCGAGTCGGTCACCACGACGCCGTCGTAGCCGAGCTGCTCGCGCAGGATGCCGGTGAGGATGGGGCGGGAGAGCGTCGCCGGGTCCTCGGCCGGATCGAGGGCCGGGACGACGATGTGGGCCGTCATGATCGAGTCGATGCCGGCCGCGATGGCCGCCTTGAACGGCGGCGCGTCCAGCCGCTCCCACTGCTCGCGGGTGTGGCTGATGTACGGGATCCCGGTGTGGCTGTCCGTCGCCGTGTCGCCGTGTCCGGGGAAGTGCTTGGCCGTCGAGGCGATGTGCGCGGACTGGTAGCCCTTGACCTGTGCGGCCACGAGCCCGGCGACGGCCTGCGGGTCCGCACCGAAGGACCGTACGCCGATGACGGGGTTGGCCGGGTTGACGTTGACGTCGGCGTCCGGCGCGTAGTCCTGCCGGATGCCGATGGCGCGCAGCTCGGCGCCGGCGATCTGCCCCGCCTTGCGGGCGTCGGACCGCGAACCGCCCGCGCCGAACGCCATCGCGCCGGGGAACAGGGTGGCGGGCCGGCCGACGCGGGCGACGATGCCGTGCTCCTGGTCGGTGGATATCAACAGCGGTATCCGGGAGGGCTGTTCGAGGCCCACCTTCTGGATACCGTTGCTCAGATCGGCGATCTGGTGCGGGTCGCGCACGTTGTGCGCCCACGCGAAGTAGATGATGCCGCCGAGCTTGTACTTCTCGATGAGCTCGGCGGCGGTGCGGACGCCGAGCTCCTTGAGGTTGGCGTCGATGTCCGCCTGGTCGGGGGCGGTGGCCGAGTGGCCGTACACCCGCATGACGAAGAGCTGGCCGACCTTCTCCTCCAGGGACATCCTGGAGATGATCTTCTTGAGGGCCTGGTCGGACGCGGGGGCGCCCGCGGCCCGTGCGGCGGGGGCGCTGAGGCCGACCGCCGCGGCGCCGACGGTGGCGGCGGCGAGCACGGTACGTCTGGACAGTGGCACGATCGCTCCTTCCGGAGGAGGCGCGGACCCTGAAAATAACTTCCGCGCGCAACGAGTATCCGGAAAATTTCTGCCAGTCAAGAGGCCGCGCACGCACGGGAGTTGACCGGTGATCGCCTTCGCGAAGGGGCCGCCACCGGCACTTTGGAGGGGGCGTACCGGTGACGGCGACGCTGCCGGCCGCAGGCGGCGGAGAGGGTTTGTCAGCGTTCGCAGCCAGCAGCGATGCCGACACCGCACTGCGGTGACTCTCCGGCAGCGTGTCCTTCTGACGGAAGCATGCTGCCCCGGGTTCCCGGAATTTGGCGATTTCGTGAAATCGGTGCGCAGGTGGTGAACGGGGCGGCCGTGGTCAGGGCTGATGCGTCGCCCGCACCAGGCAGGCGTCTCCCTGGGTGCGCAGCGCCCCGACGACCGCTCGGACCGCCGGGCGGCGCGAAGTCCCGTCGCGCCACAGCGCGTACAACCGTCGCCGCGGCACCGGATCGAGCCGCACCGCCACCACACCGTCGGGCAGCGGGCCACGGCCGAGCCGGGGGAGCACCGCGATGCCGAGGCCCGCCGCCACGAGGGCGGCCAACGTCGGGTTCTCCTCGGCCTGATGGGCGATGAGCGGCTCGAAGCCCGCGGAGCGCATCGTCCGCAGCAGCCAGTCGTGACACACCCGGCCCGGCGGCTGCGACACCCACCGCTCACCCCCGAGCTCCTCGCGCCGCACCGACGCCCGCCCCGCCAGCGGATGCCCCGCCGGTACGACGAGATCGCACAAGTCGTCCCCGATGACGGCCTGTTCGACGCCGGCGGGAGCAGGTAGCGGCGCGATGTCCCAGTCGTGCGCGACCACAAGGTCGACGGCGCCCTTCGCCACGAGGTCCACCGACAGGTGCGGGTCGACCTCGGAGAGCCGGGTGTCGAGCGCCGGATGCCGGGCGGCCAGATCGGCGAGCGCACCGGGCAGCAGTCCCCGCGCGGCCGAGGCGAACGCGGCGATCGTCAGCCGCCCCGCCGGCACCCCGCGCCGCTCCTCCAGGCCGGTCTCGGCGCGCTCCATGATGGCCATCAACTCACGTGCGGTCTCGGCCAGTTGCAGTGCCTCATCGGTGAGCCGGACGCCCCGGCCCTCCCGTTCGAGCAGCGGCGTGCGGGTCTCCCGCTCCAGCTTCGCGATCTGCTGCGAGACGGCGGACGGCGTGTAGCCGAGCGCGGTCGCGGCCGCGCCGACGGTGCCGTGCACGGAGACGGCGTGCAGGGCACGCAGCCGCTGAAGATCCAACATCGTCGACCCTCTCCTCAGCCGCTCATTAGCGTTGCTTCATCCAACCATGCAGCAACATTCGCTGGTGCTAAAGGGTCGTGGGCGGTGATCCTCGACGCATGAAACCCGCGCACACCGGCCTCGCCGTACTCGTCGCCGCCCTGTGGGGCGTGAACTTCGTCGTCATCGACATCGGCCTCGCCCACTTCCCTCCGCTGCTCTTCTGCGCCCTGCGCTTCCTGCTCGCGGCGCTGCCCGCGATCTTCTTCGTGGGGCGGCCGCGGGTGGCGTGGCGCTGGGTCGTGGGGGTGGGACTCGCGCTCGGCGTGGGCAAGTTCGGGCTGCTCTTCGTCGGCATGAACGCGGGGATGCCGGCGGGCCTGTCCTCCCTGGTCCTCCAGGTCCAGGCCGTCTTCACCGCGGTCATCGCCTTCGCGTTCCTGCGCGAACGGCCGCGCCGCGTACGGGTCCTGGGCATGGCGGTGGCGCTCGCGGGCATCGCGGTGGCGGCGGTCGACGAGGGCGGCTCGGGTCCGCTCGGCGCGTTCGCGCTGGTGCTGGTCGCGGCGGCGTTCTGGGGCGTGTCGAACGTACTGACCCGCAAGGCGACGCCCGAGGCGCCGTTCGCGTTCATGGTCTGGTCGAGCGCGGTCCCGGTACTCCCGCTGTTCGCGCTGTCGTTGCTGTTCGAGGGCCCGGACCGCGACGTCGCGGCGCTGGCCTCCCTCGACCTCCCGGGAGCGGGGGCGATCCTCTATGTGGCCCTGGTGACAACCCTCTTTGGGTTCACCGCCTGGAGCCGGCTGCTGCGCCGCTACGACGCGTCCACGGTGGCCCCGTACTCCCTCCTGGTCCCGGTCTTCGGCATGTCGTCGGCGGCGGTGTTCCTGGGCGAGTCGGTGAGCCCGCTGAGGTGGTGCGCGGCGGCGCTCCTGGTCGGCGGCGTTGCGTTGACGTCACGGGGCTCCGCCCCGGACCCCGCTGCTCAATCGCCGCAGGGGCTCAAAAGAACCCACCCGGGGCTCGATCGGGCACGGGTGGCCAATTCAAGCCCCGCCGGCGATTGAGGCGCGGGGTCCGGGGCGGAGCCCCGTGGCGTGACTCCCGGACTACGCCGACTCGTTCAGCAACCGCCCCAAGTGCTCCCGCCCCGCCCGGAGGAGGCCCGGCAGAGGAGCCGCCGCCGGATACCACCGCGCCTCGTACTCCCAGCACAACCACCCGTCCCACCCCTCCCGGCTGAGCACCTCCACACACTCCGCCAGCGGCAGCACCCCCGCCCCCAGCGGCAGCGGCACCGTGTCGTCGGGCCCCGCGATGTCCTTGACCTGTACGTATCCGAGGTAGGGGGAGAGCGCCGCGTACGAGGCCACGGGCTGTTCGCCGCCGAGCCACGTGTGCATCACGTCCCACAACGCACCTACGTTGCGGTGCCCGACGGTCCCGAGGATGCGGGACGCGGCCGCTCCGGTCCGATGCGAGTCGTGCGTCTCCAGCAACACCCGGACCCCGCGGTCGGCCGCGTACTCGGCGGCGACGCCCAGGCGCCGCGCCGCGGTGGCATCCGCCTCCTCGGGCCCCTGCTCGTCGCCTCCGCCCGGGAAGACGCGCACGTACCTGGCGCCGAGGTCGCGGGCGAGATCCACCAGGGCCCGCACGTCGTCGAGGACCGGACCGTCCTCGCCCGGCGCCGCCACGCGCGCGTACCCGGCCACGCCGAGGACCTCCACCCCGGCGCCCTTGAACCGGGCGGCAGCATCGGCCCGTTGTTCACGATCGATCCCCGGATGCACCGGCTCCTCGGGGTGAGCGCGCAGTTCGACGCCGTGATACCCGTGCGCGGTGGCGAGCGCGAGCACGTCGTCGAGAGGGAGACCGGGGACACCGAGTGTGGAGAACGCCAGCTTCATGGGGCGGACCCTACCCGTCAGTCCGCCGTCCTATGGAGGGCCAGTTTCCAGTCCTGGCCGATCAGGTCCGCGCCGAAGGAGCGGTGCGGCTTCTCGCCGACGAGGACGAAGCCGTGGCGCTGGTAGATCGAGCGGGCGGACTTGAGGACGTCGTTCGTCCACAGGACCATCTCGCGGTAGCCGACGCCCCGCGCGAAGTCGATGCACGCGCGCACCAGCCGGTCGCCGATCCCGAGCCCCCGTGCCTCCGGCTCGACGAGCAGCAGCCGCAGCCGCGCCGTGCCCGGCGCCTCGTCGCGTACGCACATCACGCAGCCCACGGGCCGGCCGTCCAGCTCGGCGATCCACACCCGCTCCAGGTGCGGGTCGTGGTCCTCGGCGAAGTCGGCGACGATGCGCGCGACCAGGCCCTCGTAGTCCGTGTTCCAGCCGAACTCGGCGGTGTACAGCGCCGCGTTGCGCGCGACGATCCAGCCCAGGTCGCCGGGGCCCGGCTCGCGCAGCAGGACGTTCTCGGGGTGCGGGGCGGCGCGGCCGTCGCCGAGGATCTCGCGGACGGTGCGCAGCGCCTCGGACAGCCGGTCGCGCTCGGTGGGCGGGACGGTGGTGAGGAGGGTGCCCACCGTTTCCCGGGTGCGTTCGTCGAGCAGTTCCGCGGTGCCGCGGCCGCGTGCGGTGAGGGTGATGCGGCGGCGTCGCGAGTCCTTCTCGGACGAACCCCGCTCGACCAGGCCGTCCCGCTCGAACTTGCCGAGGATGCGGCTCAAATAGCCCGCGTCCAGGTTGAGCTGCGTCCGCAGGTCGGCCGCGTCGACCTTCTCCGTGTGCGCCAGCTCGTACAGCACGCGGGACTCGGTGAGGGTGTACGGGGCGTACAGATGGCGGCTGTAGTCGAGCGCGCCGATCACGTTCGTGTAGAAGCGGTTGAAGGACCGGATGTCCTGCACGGTCATGGGTCACCTCGCGGCTCGGATCGTTGACTCAGTCAGAGGTTTCCGGGTGGCCCAGCGTACGCCGGGGGTGGGGGCGCGTCCACGGAATCGGGGGGCGGGGACCCGGAGGGTGCCGCTCCGGGTTAGGGCCCTTCTGACGGATCAGGCTGGATGCGGGTGGCTGGTCATGGGCGGTGCAGGCGAGCGGGGTCTGGTGCGTGCAGCTGCAAGGCGGAGGAGGGCGTCAACGCGGAGCGTTGGCAACCGACGACAACGCCGCAGATGGGCGTGCCAGGGCCCGCGACTCCGGCGGGATCCGTCAGGAGGGCCCTAAGTCCGTGCATACGGCAGGTATAGCGGTTCAAGGGCGGCCCATGGGTTGGCCAAGCCCTTCCCGCACGTTGTCCCCGAGTTCATCGCGGGCCTCCTCCGCGCCACATCGGCCGCGCCGCACAGTGATCCAACGGCCCGTCACACGCGGGCCGTTGGCATGCCTGAACCGCCCGGCATCTCACACCAGGGGACACTCATGGCCGAACTCACCCGACGTAGACTCCTCGGCTCCGCGGCCGGCGCCGTCGGCGGCGCCGCTGCCCTCTCCCTCCTCCCGCCGAGCGTCCAGAAGGCGGTCGCGGCGGGCCCGCCCCGCAAGGGTTCGCTGCGCGACATCGAGCACGTCGTGCTGCTGATGCAGGAGAACCGCTCCTTCGACCACTACTTCGGCACGCTCAAGGGCGTCCGCGGCTTCAACGACCCGAAGGCGCAGAAGCTGAGCACGGGCCGCTCGGTCTTCTACCAGCCCGACGCCGAGAACCCGAAGGGCCATCTGCTCCCGTTCCACCTGGACACGCACACCTCCAGCGCCCAGGCCATCCCCTCCACGAGCCATGCCTGGTCGGTCCAGCACGAGGCCTGGAACAACGGCAGGATGGACCAGTGGCTGCCCGCCCACCGCAAGGCCGACGGCGCCAACGGCCCCTACGTGATGGGCTATTACACCCGCAAGGACATCCCGTTCCAGTTCGCGCTCGCGGAGACGTTCACCATCTGCGACCACTACTTCTGTTCCGTCTTCGGCCCGACGTGGCCCAACCGCCTCTACTGGATGACCGGTTCGATCGACCCGGGCGGGAAGCAGGGCGGGCCGGTCCTCAACAACACCGCACCCCAGCCCTACCGCTGGACGACGTACGCGGAACGCCTCCAGGCCGCCGGAGTCAGCTGGAAGGTGTACCAGCAGGACGACGACTACGGCTGCAACATGCTGGAGCAGTTCGCGAGCTTCAAGGACGCGAAGCCGGGCTCCGACCTCTACGAGCGCGGCATGCGCCCGCAGCCCGAGGGCACGTTCGAGGACGATGCCCGGGGCGACCGGCTCCCGGCGGTCAGCTGGATCATGCCGACGTCCTACGAGTCCGAGCACCCGGACTATCTGCCCGCGGCCGGAGCCGACTTCGTGGCCCGCAAGATAGAGGCGATAGCCAGCAATCCGAAGGTCTGGGCGAAGACCGCCTTCATCCTCAACTACGACGAGAACGACGGCCTGTTCGACCACGTGGCCCCGCCCACGCCTCCGGCGGGCACGGCGGGCGAGTACGTCCAGGGGCTGCCCATCGGCGGCGGCTTCCGGGTCCCCGCGATCATCGTCTCGCCGTGGACGGTGGGCGGCTGGGTGGCGTCGGAGTCCTTCGACCACACGTCGGCGCTGCAGTTCCTTGAGCGGTTCACGGGCGTGCGGGAGCCGAACATCACCGACTGGCGCCGCCACACCTTCGGCGACCTCACCTCCGCCTTCCGCTTCTCCGACGCCCGCCCCACGCCGCCCGCTCTCCCCGACGACACGGCGGAGCAGTGGGAGCAGGCGAAGGACGACGTCGCCACCCTCCCGAAGCCGACGCTGCCGGGCGCGGACCAGTCCTTCCCGGAGCAGGAGAGGGGACGACGACCGCACGTGTAGCCGGCGGCGTGTCTGTGATCGCCATGCCCGGACGGCGAATCCAGGCGGCCCCCGCCGCGCCATGGCCGGCTGGGAAAAGTGTCGCAGTCGTACGTATAACTGCGACACTTTCCCGGCACACTGGGCGCTGCGGGGCGGGAAAGCCGACCGGGCCGACGGGCGTTCGCCGTACGTGGACGTCGCCGCACGGCGGATGTCAGTCCCGGCCCCCCGGCCACGCCGCGAGCGCGAACTCGGCCACCCGCGCGAGCTCCTGCGCGTCGGCGCCGTCCCGCGCGCGCTGCGAAAGCCCCTGCACGACGGCCGCGAAGTACGAGGCGAGCGCGGCCGTGTCCGTGTCCTTGGGCAGCTCCCCGGCGGCCCGCCCCTGGCGCAGTCGCTCCTCGAAGGAGGCGACCCCGGCGTTGCGCACGTCGCGCAGGAACGCGGCGATCTCCGCGTCCTGCTCCGTCACGTTGGTCGCGGCGCTGTTGGCCAGGCAGCCCGCGGGGTGCGAGGGGTCCGCGTAGACGCGGGCGGCCTCGCGCAGGATGCGGGCGAACGCTCCGTACGCCGTCGCCTCCTCGGCGAGCGCCACGCCGACGAAAGCGCCGACGGGGGACCGCCCGTAGACCTCGACGGCCTCCCTGAACAGCGACTTCTTGTCCCCGAACGCGGCGTACAGGCTGGCCGGGCGGATGCCCATGGCGGCGGTCAACTCGCCCACCGACGTCGCCTCGTAGCCCCGCTCCCAGAACAGCCGGACGGCCACGGCCAGCGCCGCGTCCCGGTCGAACGTGCGCGGCCGTCCGCGCGGCCGGGTCTTTCCCTCAGTCGTACCGCCAGTCATGCCGCCACTGTACCGACTCTTCTTGAGCGAGCGCTCAAGAAGAGTGCTACGGTCCTCTCGCATTGTTCTTGAGTCATCGCTCAACAAATGGTGATCGCGGACTGGAGGCATGACACATGGTGGCGACGGACGAAGGACACACCCTCGCAGGCTGGACCGGCTGCGCCCTCGCCGCGGCCGGGTCCGCGACCGCGGGCCTCGGGATCATCGGCTGGCGCCCGGGCATCTGGCTCGGCCTCGCGGTACTGGCCCTGGCCGGGCTGCTCGCCTGGGCTCTGCACCTCGCGGGCTGGGGGAAGCCGCCGGGGCCCCGACCGGCCGGGCAACACCCCGTCGGCGTACGGGACATGACCGCCCGCGAAGGCCATGCGAACTGCGTCGGATGCCGGCTGGCGGGGCGCCGCCGCGCCGCTGTCCCCCGGTAGTGGCTATACGCGCGGCTTCCCCGTCGACCCCCGCACCACCAGCTCCCCGCGCACCTCCACGATCCGCCCCTTCGGCGCCGCCTCCCGGCCCATCGCGATCCGGCCCGCCCGCGCCGCGGCCTCGGCCAGCGGAAGGTGGAACGTCGTCAGCGGAGGGGCCGCGTCGATGCTGAAGGGGAGATCGTCGAAGCCGACCACCGAGACATCCTCCGGAATGCGCAGGCCCGCCTCCCGCAGAGCCGCGCACGCGCCGAGCGCCACGCTGTCGTTCGCCGCCACCACGGCCGTCAAATCGGGTTCCCGGCACAGCAGTTCGGCTGTCGCGCCGTAGCCCGACGTGCGGTCGTACGAGCCGTGCGCCACGAGCCCGTCCGACTCGCCCACCCCGGCGGCGGCCAGCGCCTCGCGGTGGCCCTCAAGGCGGTGGCGGGTCGTCGTGCGCTCCTCGGGTCCCGCGACGTAGCCGATCCTGCGGTGCCCGAGCGCCAGCAGATGCTCCGTCAACTCCCGGGCCCCGCCCCGGTTGTCGAAGGTCAGCGCCACCGCGTCCGTGCCCGGCACCGGCGGTCGCCCGCACAGCACCACCCGCGTCCCGGCCTCCGCGAGCCGCCGCAACTTGGCCGCCACGGCCGCGACATGGGCCTCGTTCTCGATCGCCCCGCCCGTGAGTACGACCGCCGCCGCGCGCTGGCGCTGCAACAGGGTCAGATAGGTCAGCTCGCGCTCGGGCTCGCCGCCCGTGTTGCAGACCACCGCGAGCCGCTCGCCGCCCGCCCGGCCGCCGGGCCCGACGATCTCCGACTGCACCGCCGAGGCCATGATCCCGAAGAACGGGTCGGCGATGTCGTTGACCAGGACTCCGACCAGGTCGGAGGTGGCGGCGGCGAGGGCGCTGGCCGGGCCGTTGAGCACGTAGTCCAGATCGTCCACGGCCTTGAGCACCCGCTCGCGCGTGCTAGCGGCGACGGGGTAGTTCCCGTTCAGAACGCGCGAGACGGTGGCGGGGGACACCTGCGCGCGGGCGGCCACATCCGACAGGGTCACGGTCATCGAGGTCAGCCTCCGTGAAGGGTCCCGGGTCCGCGGCAGAACTCCCGAGGACCCCGGTCTCGTATCCGCTCTTGTCCGAGCGGCAGTCCAGAGGCTAGCTTCTTCTTACGTAGAAAGCGCTTGCTACGAAAGATTCTGCAGGCGCCGCCTCGCGTATGCCGCAAGACGCGGGGCACGAGTGGCCGGTCGGCCGGAGGAAGGGACTCACGTGACACGCAAGACGGTGCGCATCGCCATGAACGGTGTGACGGGGCGCATGGGCTACCGCCAGCACCTCGTCCGCTCCATCCTCGCGCTGCGCGAGCAGGGCGGACTCGACCTCGGCGACGGCACGGTGCTGTGGCCCGAGCCGGTCCTCGTCGGGCGCCGCGAGCACGCCCTGAAGGCGCTCGCCGAGAAGCACGACCTCGACCCGGCGAACATCTCCACCGACATCGACGCCGTCCTCGCCGACGACAGCATCGACATCTTCTTCGACGCCGCGATGACCTCGGGCCGCGAGGAGATCCTCAAGAAGGCGATCGCCGCCGGGAAGCACATCTACACAGAGAAGCCGACCGCCACGGGCCTTGAGGGCGCCATCGAGCTGGCCCGCCTGGCGCGCGCGGCGGGCGTCAAGTCCGGCGTCGTCCAGGACAAGCTGTTCCTGCCGGGCCTGCTCAAGCTGAAGCGGCTCATCGACGGCGGCTTCTTCGGGCGGATCCTGTCCGTGCGCGGCGAGTTCGGCTACTGGGTCTTCGAGGGCGACTGGCAGGAGGCGCAGCGCCCGTCCTGGAACTACCGCTCGGAGGACGGCGGCGGCATCGTCGTCGACATGTTCCCGCACTGGGAGTACGTCCTCCACGGGCTGTTCGGTCGCGTGACCTCCGTCAACGCGCTCGCCGCCACCCACGTCCCGACCCGCTGGGACGAGAACGGCAAGCCCTACGAGGCCACCGCCGACGACTCCGCGTACGGCATCTTCCAGATCGAGGGCGGCATCGTCGCGCAGATCAACTCCTCGTGGGACGTGCGCGTCAACCGCGACGAGCTGGTCGAGTTCCAGGTCGACGGCACGGAGGGCTCCGCCGTCGCGGGCCTGCGCAACTGCCGCGTCCAGCACCGCAGTTCCACGCCGAAGCCCGTCTGGAACCCGGACCTCCCGGCGACGTACTCCTTCCGCGACCAGTGGCAGGAAGTCCCGGACAACACCGAGTTCGACAACGGCTTCAAGGTCCAGTGGGAGCTGTTCCTCCAGCACGTCTACGCGGGCGCCGACTACCACTGGGACCTGCTGGCCGGCGCGCGCGGCGTGCAGATGGCCGAGCTGGGCCTGAAGTCGTCCGCCGAGGGCCGCCGCTTCGACGTTCCGGAGATCTCCCTGTGACCATCCATCTCCCGAATTCCGCAGGCGAGTTGAAGGCCTACGAGCCACGCGCCGAGCCCCTCACCTTCGACACCGGTGCCCCGCTCGCGTCCCGCGTCGTGTTCTCCGCGGCGCACGTCGTCGCCGACCCGCTCGCCGACACCACCCCGGACTCCCCGGCCGCCGTCGACTGGGACGCCACCCTCGCCTTCCGCCGCCACCTGTGGTCGCATGGCCTCGGCGTCGCGGAGGCCATGGACACCGCGCAGCGCGGCATGGGCCTGGACTGGGCGGGCGCCGCCGAGCTGATCCGCCGCTCCTCGGCCGAGGCCAAGTCGGTCGGCGGCCGGATCGCGGTCGGCGTCGGCACCGACCAGATCGCACCCGGCGCCTCCCTCGACCAGGTGCGGGGCGCCTACGAGGAGCAGCTCGCGGTCGCCGAGGAGGCCGGCGCCCAGGTCATCCTCATGGCCTCGCGGGCGCTCGCCGCCGCCGCGTCAGGACCCGAGGAGTACGCAGAGGTCTACGGCCATCTGCTCCGGCAGGCCACCGAGCCCGTCGTCCTGCACTGGCTCGGCCCGATGTTCGATCCGGCCCTGGAGGGCTACTGGGGCTCGTCCGACCTCGACGCCGCCACCGACACCTTCGTCGAGATCATCAAGGCGCACTCCGACAAGGTCGACGGCATCAAGGTCTCGCTGCTCGAAGCCCAGCGCGAGATCGACATCCGCCGCCGCCTCCCGAACGGCGTGCGCTGCTACACCGGCGACGACTTCAACTACCCGGAGCTGATCGCCGGCGACGACCGCGGCTTCAGCCACGCGCTGCTCGGCATCTTCGACCCGCTGGGCCCGCTCGCCGCGAAGGCGGTGCGCACCCTCGACACGGGCGACGTCCAGGGCTTCCGCGAACTCCTCGACCCGACCGTGGAGTTGTCCCGCCACCTGTTCCAGGCGCCGACCCGCTTCTACAAGACCGGCGTCGTCTTCCTCGCCTGGCTCTCCGGCCACCAGGACCACTTCGCGATGGTCGGCGGGCTCCAGTCCGCGCGTTCCCTGCCGCACTTCGCGCGCGCCTACGAACTCGCCGACCAGCTCGGCCTGTTCCCGAAGCCGGAGCTCGCCGAGGCCCGGATGAAGAACCTGCTCGCCCTGTACGGAGTGACCTCATGAGCGGCACGACCTTTACCGCGGATCCCCGCTTCTCCATCAACCAGATGACGGTGAAGCAGCTGAGCCTGCCCGAACTCGTCGACGGCTGCCGCGAGTTGGGAATCCAGCACCTCGGCACCTGGCGCGCGCCCGTCCAGGAGTACGGCGTCGAGGCCGCGGCGAAGCTGCTGCGCGACGCCGGGCTGAACGTCACCACGCACTGCCGCGGCGGCTTCCTCACCGCGACCGACGAGACCGAACGCAAGGCCGCGATCGAGGACAACAAGCGGGCCGTCGACGAGTGCGTGACGCTCGGCACGAACGTCCTGGTGCTCGTCTCGGGCGGCCTCCCGTCGGGCTCGTACGACCTGGGCGCCGCCCGCGAGCGCATCGGTGACGCGCTCGTCGAACTCGCCCCGTACGCCGCCGAGCGCGGCGTGCGGCTCGCCATCGAGCCGCTGCACCCGATGTACGCGTCCGACCGCTGCGTCGTCTCGACGCTCGCGCAGGCCCTGGACATCGCCGAGAACTTCCCCGCGGAGCAGGTCGGCGTCTGCGTGGACACGTACCACATCTGGTGGGACGACCAGGCGCCCGCGCAGATCGCGCGGGCCGGGGCGCAGGGGCGTATCGCGACGTTCCAACTCGCCGACTGGACCACGCCGCTCCCGGAGGGCGTGCTCAACGGGCGCGGGCAGATCGGCGACGGCGCGATCGACATGCGGTACTGGCGTGGCCTCGTGGAGGCGCAGGGGTACACAGGGCCCATCGAGGTCGAGCTGTTCAACGACGGTCTGTGGGCCCGCGACGGGCGCGAGGTGCTGGCGGAGACGGTGGAGCGGTTCACGGCTCACGCCGTTTAGAAGTTTTCTTTGCAACCACGTACAACCCTGCGTGCCGCCCGCGTGTCGTACTGGATGTCGGAACACCCAGGGGGGAGATCTGGGGGGATCGGGGTTTCCGGCGCAGGAGGGGAAAGCCCGAGGGGCCCGGTCCGCGGACCGGGCCCCTCGTAGCGCATCACGGCCAAGCGCATCACGGCCAAGTGGCCTCGTGGTCAGAAGAAGACCCCGCAGCGCAGCAGCACGTTCGCGTACGGACGTGCCTCTCCCGTGCGTACGACGAGACGGGTGTGCGCCGACAGCGCCTTCAGCTCCTCGTGCGTGACGAAGCCGAGCGTCGGCAGGCGGTCCTGGAGGAGTCCGGCGGTGTCCGGGTTCGCGTCCCGGACCTCGCGGGCCGCCGTGGCCGCCTCCACCACCAGCTCGTCGAGCAGCCCGTCGAGGACCTCGGCGAAGGACGGGACCCCGGCCCGGAAGGCGAGGTCGACGACGCGGGGGCCCGCCGGGATCGGCATGCCCGCGTCGCAGATCAGCACCCCGTCGCCGTGCCCCAGCTCCGCGAGGGCGCCCGCCAGATGACGGTTGAGTATTCCGGCCTTCTTCACAGCGCGGAGACCTCCTCCGCGGTCGGGTACGAGGCCTGCGCGCCCTCCTTGGTGACTGCCGCGGCGCCGACCTTGGCCGCGTAGGCGGCGGCCTCGGCGAGCGACTCGCCGGTGCCGAGCCGCCACGCGAGCGCCGCCGTGAACGCGTCACCGGCGCCCGTCGTGTCGACGGCCTTCACCTTCACCGCCGCCACCCGCTGGGAGCCCGCCGCGTCCGCGACCAGCGCGCCCTCGGAGCCGAGGGTGACGACGACCGAGCGCGGGCCGAGCGCGAGCAGTTGCCGCGCCCAGTCCTCGGGGTCGTCGCCGAGGTCCGTACCGGCGATGACCTTCGCCTCGTGCTCGTTGACGATCAGCGGGTCGCAGGCGGAGAGGACCTCGTCGGGGAGCGGGGCGGGCGGCGAGGGGTTGAGGACGAGGCGGGCGCCGTCCGCCAGATTGCGGACCACCTCCGCGACCGTCTCCAGCGGGATCTCCAGCATCATCGAGACGACGCGCGCCCCCGCGAACAGCTCGCCCGCCGCCCGTACGTCCTCGGGCATGAGCCGCCCGTTCGCGCCCGGCGAGACCACGATCGAGTTGTCGCCGGACGGGTCGACGGTGATCAGCGCGACCCCGGTGGGCGCCCCGCCGACCAGCACGCCGGACGTGTCCACGCCCGCCGCCTCCATCGAGTCCCGCAGCAGCCTGCCGTGCCCGTCGTCGCCGACCCGCGCGAGCAGCGCCGTACGCGCGCCCAACTTGGCGGCGGCGACCGCCTGGTTGGCGCCCTTGCCGCCGGGGTGGGTCGTCAGGTCGGAGCCGAGAACGGTCTCGCCCGCGGCCGGCCGCCGGTCGACGCCCACCACCAGGTCGGCGTTGGCCGACCCGACGACGAGGAGGTCGTACGTGTTCATGCTGTGCCTTTCTTCGTACGTCACACCAAAGGGTACGAGGGGTACGAGTACGTCACTTGAAGTCGGCGACGTTCTTCGCCGTGACGACCTTCACCGGCACCTTCACGGCCGAGGAGATCTTCTTGTCCTTCGCCGCGTTGATCGCGTTCTGCACGGCCATCTTCCCGAGCTCGCGCGGCTGCTGGGCCACGGAGGCGTACAGCGTGCCCGCCTTGACGGCCTTGAAGCCGTCGGGGGTGCCGTCGAAGCCGATGACGGGGACGGACTTGCCGGCCTTCGAACCGAGCGCCTTGATCGCGCCGAGCGCCATCTCGTCGTTCTCGGCGAAGACGCCGTCGACGTCGGGGTGCGACTGGAGCATGTTCGTCATGACGTCCAGGCCCTTGGTGCGGTCGAAGTCCGCGGGCTGCTTGGCGACGACCTTGATGCCCGGGTAGTTCTTGATCCCTGCGGCGAAGCCGGCGCCGCGCTCACGGCTGGCCGACGTACCGGCCTGGCCCTGCAGGACCGCGATCTTCCCCTTGCCGCCCAGCTTGTCGGCCATGACCTTCGCGGCCTGCTTGCCGCCCGCGACGTTGTCGGAGGCGACGAGGGTGGCGGCCTTGGCCTTGTTGACGCCGCGGTCGGCGGCGACGACGGGGATGTCGGCGTCGTTGGCGGTGCGTACCGACGGGCCGACGGCGTCGGAGTCGACCGGGTTCACGATGACGGCGCTCATGCCCTCGCTCGTGAAGTTCTGGAGCTGGTTGGCCTGCTGCGAGGCGTCGTTCTGCGCGTCAGTGACGGTCAGCTCGACGCCCTGCTTCTTCGCCTCGGCCTGCGCGCCCGCCCGCATCTCCGTGAAGAACGGGTTGTTGAGCGTGGACACGGCCATGCCGAGCTTCAGGTCCTTCTTGCCGCCGGAGGAGCCGGTGTTGTTCCAGACCGCGAGGCCGCCGACGATCGCGATGGCGACCACGGCCGCGATCACGTACTGCATCCGCTGCTTCGGGCCGCCGGTCCCGGCGCCCGCGGCGGCGGGCTGCGCACCGGCCTTGCGGCGCGCCGTGTCGAGGAGCACCGCGAGGGCGATCACGACACCGATGACGACCTGCTGCCAGAAGGCGGACACCGAAAGGAGATTGAGGCCGTTGCGAAGCACGGCGAGGATCAGCGCGCCGATGAACGTGCCCGACGCCTTGCCCGTACCACCGGCCAGCGAGGCGCCGCCGATGACGACGGCGGCGATGGCGTCCAGCTCGTAGCCGTTCGCGGCCTGCGGCTGCGCGGAGGCGAGCCGGGAGGCGAGCACGATGCCGGCGACGGCCGCGAACAGGCCCGACAGGCCGTAGATGACGAGCTTCTGCCGCTTCACGCGCAGACCGGAGAGGCGGGCCGCCTCCTCGTTGCCGCCGATCGCGTACATGGACCGGCCGATGAACGTACGGCCGAGGACGACCGCCGTGATGAGCCCCATCACGATCATCACGATGACCGGCACGGGCAGCCAGCCGCCGAGCGTGTCACCGAGCTTGGAGATCGAGTTGGGGAACGGGATCGGGGAGCCCTGCGAGATCACGAGCGAGAGCCCGCGCCCGACCGACAACATCGCCAACGTCGCGATGAACGGCGGGAGTTTGCCGTACGAGATGAGCAGGCCGTTGACGAAACCGCAGGCGATACCCGTGACGACGGCGAGCAGCACCGCTATCGCGACCGGCACGCCCTCGCTCGTCGCCGCCCAGGCGAGGACGGTCGCGGAGAGCGCCGCCACGGAGCCGACCGACAGGTCGATGCCCGCGGAGACGATGACGAAGGTGACACCGAACGCGAGGATCGCGGTGACGGCCGCCTGCACGCCGACGTTCAGCAGGTTCTGGGTGGTCAGGAAGTCGCCGGACATCAGCGACATGGCGATGACCAGGACGACGAGCGCGGTCAGCGCGCCGTTGTCGAGGAGCAGCCGCAGCAGGCTCCCGCTGTTCTTGGCCTGTGGCTTCTTGAGCGTCTCAGTGGTCACGGGAGCCCTCCTCCTCGTACGAGTCGTGGTTCTGGTTGCTGACGGCGAGCGCCATCACGGAGTCCTGGGTGGCGTCCTCGGCGGCGAGTTCACCGGCGATGCGGCCCTGCGCCATCACCAGGACCCGGTCGCTCATGCCGAGGACCTCGGGGAGATCGCTGGAGATCATGAGCACGGCGTGCCCGGCGGCGGTCAGTTCGTTGATGAGCTGGTAGATCTCGACCTTCGCGCCGACGTCGATGCCGCGCGTCGGCTCGTCGAGGATCAGCACCTTGATGTCCGCGAGCAGCCACTTGCCGATGACGACCTTCTGCTGGTTGCCGCCGGACAGGGTGCGCACGTGCTGGCCGAGCCCGGCCATGCGGACGCCCAGTTGCTTCGCGATCCGCTCGGCGGCGTCGTGTTGGCCCTGCCGGTCGACGAACCCGGCGCGGGTCGCCGTCCGCATGGTGACGAGCCCCAGGTTCTCCTCCACCGACTGGTCGAGGACGAGACCCTGCCCCTTGCGGTCCTCGGGGACGAGCCCGACCCCGGCGGCCATCGCGGCGATGACGTCGTGCCGGGGGAGGGCCGTGCCCGAGACCTCGACGGAGCCCGAGTCGTACGGGTCGGCGCCGAAGACGGCCCGCACGACCTCCGTACGTCCCGCGCCCACGAGCCCCGCGATGCCGACGACCTCGCCGGCCCGCACCTCGAAGCCGACGTCGTGGAAGACGCCGTCCCGGGTCAGGCCCTCGACCTTGAGCAACGCGCGGGCGGTGTCCTGTCCGTCCGGGCGTTCGCGCGGGTACTGCTGGTCGATGGAGCGGCCCACCATGAGGCGGACGAGCTCGTCCTCCGGGGTGGCGGCGGGCACCTGGCCCACACTCCTGCCGTCCCGGATCACGGTCACCCGGTCACCGAGCGCGGCGATCTCCTCCAGGTGATGGGTGATGAAGACAACCCCGACGCCGTCCTCGCGCAGCTGCCGCACGATGGCGAACAGCTTCTCGACCTCCTCGGAGGTCAGCACGGCGGTCGGCTCGTCCATGATGAGCACGCGCGCGTTCAGGCTGAGCGCCTTCGCGATCTCCACCATCTGGAGCCGGGCGATGCCCAGTTCGCGCACCCGCGCGCGTGGCGACACATTCACGCCCACGCGCGCGAGAAGCTCCTCGGCGTCGCGCTCCATCGTCTTCCGGTCGATGAGACCGAACCTCCGCGGCTGGCGCCCCAGAAAGATGTTCTCGGCAACGGTCAGATCAGGAACGAGATTGAACTCCTGATAGATGGTCGCGATCCCGAGCCGTTCGGCGTCCTGCGCACCATGGATGCGGACCTGCTCGCCACCGACGGTGATACGGCCCTCGTCGGGCGTGTAGGCACCGGAGAGCATCTTGATCAGCGTGCTCTTTCCAGCCCCGTTCTCACCGAGCAGGACGTGCACCTCCCCGCGTTGCAGGTCGAAGTCGACGCTGTCGAGCGCGACGACGCCGGGGAAGGTCTTCCGTATCCCTTCGATACGCAGCAACTCTTCGGAGCTGCTCATCCGTTGCTCCTCTCCATTGAGGTGGGCGTTTGTGGGGGTTCGCCGCAGGAGCGCCGTACGACGAGGTGGGCGGGGAGGGTGACCGACTCGGGCACCCGCCCCTCGATGCGGTCGACCAGGGCGCGCACGGCGGCCCGGCCGAGGTCCTTGGTCGGCTGGGCGATCGCCGTGATGGGCGGATCGGTGTGCACGAACCACGGGATGTCGTCGAACGCGGCGACCGCGATGTCGTCCGGGACGCGCAGCCCGCGCGCGCGGATGGCGTCGAGCGCCCCGAGCGCCATGAGGTTGTCGGCCGCGAAGACGGCCTGCGGCGGCTCGGGCAGATCGAGGAAGGCCTCGGTCACCCGGCGCCCGCTGTCCGCCTGGAAGTCGCCCTGCCCGATGTAGGCGTCCGGCAGCTCGATCTCATACGAGGCGAGGGCCCCCCGAAACGCGTCCACGCGCTCGCTGCCGGTCGTGGTGGCGGCGGGTCCGGCGATGATCGCGAGCCGCCGGTGCCCGAGCCCGTGCAGATGGGCGACGAGGTCGCGCACGGCGCCGCGCCCGTCGGAGCGCACCACGGGCACGTCGACGCCCGGGATCCACCGGTCGACGAAGACCATGGGAGTACCGGCCCGAGCGGCGTCCAGCATCAGCGGCGAGGCGCCGTCGGTGGGGGAGACGAGCAGCCCGTCGATGCGCCGGTCGAGCAGTGTGCGTACGTGGTGGTCCTGGAGCTCGGGCCGTTCGTCGGCGTTGCCGATGATCACGCTGTAGCCGAGCCCGCGGGCCTCGTCCTCGACGGAGCGGGCGAGCTCGCCGAAGTACGGGTTCAGCACGTCGCTGATGACCAGGCCGAGCGTGCGGGTCTGCGCGGTGCGCAGCGAACGGGCCACCGCGTTGGGCCGGTAGCCGAGCGACTCCACGGCGGCCAGCACCCGGGTGCGGGCGTCCGGGCTCACGGACGGATGGCTGTTCAGAACACGGGAGACCGTGGCGACGGAGACGCCGGCCGCGGCCGCGACATCCTTGATACTCGCCATCGCGCCACCTCCTTGTGGCTACGTGGAATCGATTACACGAAGGATTGGAATCGATTACACGGGCCGGGGGCAAGGGGTGACGGATGGTCGTGACGTGATCGTGATGGGGCCTATCGAGCCCGGGCTCGGCTCATCAAGCCCCGCCGGCGATTGAGGCGCGGGGTCCGGGGCGGAGCCCCGAGGCCGCAACCCCGTCGCGAGCCGAACAGGATTGTCGGTGCCGCATGCGATGGTGGACAACCGAAACGACGACGGATGACGGAGACGGAGCCCAGGACGTGAACCACGCGCAGCTCACCGCACTAGGCCGCGCCCTCCGCGTGCTCGGCGAGCACGGCGAGAAGCTCACCGGCGACACCCCGGACGACGTGCTGCACGAGGTCCGCGGCGACCTGACCCGCGCCCTCGTCCAGCTCGACGACGCGGTGTCCGGCGAGAAGCCCACGACCCGCTGCAAGGAGCACCCCTACGGCCCGGTCGAGGAATCCGCACCGGACCTGTGCCTGTTCTGCGAGACCCGCCGCCGCAAGGCCCGCCGCTCCCAGATCTCGGGCGACCCCGGCCCGGCGAACCGCCCCACCGACGGGCGCCCGGTGCTCTCCCGCTACGGCACCCGCGAGGACCGCCCCCAGCCCCAGCAGCGCTGGATCCCGGAGATGTGGAACGGGCAGGTGTGGCAGCTCTGCGGCACCCCGCGCCACGACCGCCGCGAGGCGGACCTCTACCTGGCGGCCCAGCGCCGCCGCTCGGACGCGGCGATGGCGTACCGCCTGGTCCACGAGTTCACGGACTACGAGGTGGTCCGGGTGTGGGGCACGCCGGTGCGGGTGGATCCGGAGCCGATGGGCGGGGTCTGAGACCGGCCGTTCCGGGTCGGGCCCTGGCGGCCCCTCCCGCATTGTCGGACCCTCCCGCTACCGTCGGATCATGGCGAAGCAGGAGGCGGCTGCCGGAGCGCGGCAGATGGCGCGGCTCGAGGGGGTTCTCGAGCGGATCACGTACGCCAACGAGGAGACGGGGTACACGGTCGGCCGGGTCGACACCGGCAGAGGCGCAGGCGATCTGCTGACCGTCGTCGGCTCGCTGCTCGGGGCGCAGGTGGGGGAGTCGCTGCGGATGGAGGGCCGTTGGGGCTCCCACCCGCAGTACGGCAAGCAGTTCACCGTCGAGAACTACACGACCATCCTCCCGGCCACGATCCAGGGCATCCGCCGCTACCTCGGGTCCGGCCTGGTCAAGGGCATCGGACCGGTCTTCGCCGACCGCATCACGCAGCACTTCGGGCTCGACACCCTCGACATCATCGAGCAGGAGCCGAAGCGGCTGATCGAGGTGCCGGGGCTCGGCCCCAAGCGGACGAAGAAGATCGCCGACGCGTGGGAGGAACAGAAGGCCATCAAGGAGGTCATGGTCTTCCTCCAATCGGTCGACGTCTCGACCTCCATCGCCGTCCGCATCTTCAAGAAGTTCGGCGACGCGTCGATCTCCGTCGTGAAGAACCAGCCGTACCGCCTCGCCTCCGACGTCTGGGGCATCGGCTTCCTCACCGCCGACCGCATCGCCCAGTCCGTGGGCATCCCGCACGACAGCCCGGAGCGGGTCAAGGCCGGTCTCCAGTACGCCCTTTCGCAATCCACCGACCAGGGGCACTGCTTCCTGCCCGAGGAGCGGCTCATCGCCGACGCCGTGAAGCTGCTCCAGGTCGACACCGGGCTCGTCATCGAGTGCCTCGCCGAACTGGCCCTGCCCGACGAGGATTCCGGCGAGCCCGGCGTGGTACGCGAGACGGTGCCGGGCGAGGACGGGCAGCCGGTCACCGCGATCTACCTGGTCCCCTTCCACCGGGCCGAACTCGCCCTCTCCGCCCAGCTGCTCAGACTGCTGCGCACGAAGGACGACCGGATGCCCGCCTTCCAGGACGTCGCGTGGGACAAGGCGCTCGCCTGGCTCGCCGACCGCACGGGGGCGCAGCTCGCGCCCGAGCAGGAGGAGGCGGTCAAGCTCGCGCTCAGCAAGAAGGTGGCCGTGCTCACCGGCGGCCCCGGCTGCGGAAAGTCGTTCACCGTGCGGTCCGTCGTGGAGCTGGCCCGTGCCAAGCGCGCGAAGGTCGTGCTCGCCGCGCCCACGGGCCGCGCCGCCAAGCGGCTCGCCGAGCTGACCGGAGCCGAGGCCTCCACCGTGCACCGCCTCCTGGAGCTGAAGCCGGGCGGGGACGCCGCGTACGACAAGGAGCGGCCGCTCGACGCCGACCTCGTGGTGGTCGACGAGGCCTCCATGCTGGACCTGCTGCTCGCCAACAAGCTGGCGAAGGCGGTGCCGCCCGGGGCGCATCTGCTGTTCGTCGGTGACGTGGACCAGCTGCCGAGCGTCGGGGCGGGGGAGGTGCTGCGCGACATGCTGGCCGAGGAGAGCCCCGTGCCCGCGGTCCGGCTGACGAGGATCTTCCGGCAGGCCCAGGAGTCCGGCGTCGTCACGAACGCCCACCGCATCAACTCCGGGACGCAGCCCATCACTTCGGGCCTCAAGGACTTCTTCCTGTTCGTGGAGGACGACACCGAAGAGGCCGGCCGGCTCACCGTCGACGTGGCGGCGCGCCGGATCCCCGCCACGTTCGGCCTCGACCCGCGGCGCGACGTCCAGGTGCTGGCGCCGATGCACCGCGGTCCCGCCGGAGCGGGCAATCTCAACGGGCTGCTCCAGCAGGCCATCACCCCCGGCCGCCCGGAGCTGCCCGAGAAGCGCTTCGGCGGCCGTGTCTTCCGGGTGGGCGACAAGGTCACCCAGATCAGGAACAACTACGAGAAGGGGGTGAACGGCGTCTTCAACGGCACGGTCGGCGTCGTCACGTCCCTGGACGCCGAGGAGCAGCGACTCACCGTCCGCACCGATGAGGACGAGGAGGTCCCCTATGACTTCGACGAGCTGGACGAGTTGGCGCATGCCTACGCTGTGACCATCCACCGCTCCCAGGGCAGCGAGTACCCGTGTGTGGTGATCCCCGTCACGACGGGGGCCTGGATGATGCTCCAGCGCAACCTTCTCTACACGGCGGTCACGCGCGCCAAGAAGCTCGTCGTCCTGGTCGGTTCGCGCAGAGCGATCGGCCAGGCGGTGCGTACGATTTCGGCCGGTAGGCGGTGTACCGCCCTGAATTTCCGGCTGTCGGGCGCTCCTGCTCAAAAGATTTGATCGATCAGACGAGTCACGAAGGTCACAAGCACTTCCGGAACCAGGGCGAAGGGGGCAGGATGAGCAAGTTGACGGCACTGAGTGCCGTCAGTGAGCCCAATGGGCGACCCCGAGTGCACTCTGCTGGGCCAAGTGGGGGAAGGTAGAGACAGTCAGGGCACCTCGAAGAAGAGGCACTACGTCGGTGAGGGATGACGTGAGCGAGCAGAACGAGAAGGCTGTAGTACTCCAGTACGGCGACGACGAGTACACCTACCCGGTGATCGACAGCACCGTGGGCGACCAGGGCTTCGACATCGGGAAGCTGCGGGCCCAGACGGGCCTGGTGACCCTGGACAGCGGATACGGCAATACAGCCGCCTATAAATCCGCGATCACCTATCTCGACGGTGAGCAGGGCATCCTGCGTTACCGCGGCTATCCGATCGAGCAGCTGGCCGAGAATTCCACCTTCACCGAGGTCGCCTACCTGCTGATCAACGGTGAGCTCCCGACGGTCGACGAGCTCTCCACTTTCAAGAACGAGATCACCGGGCACACGCTCCTGCACGAGGACGTGAAGCGGTTCTTCGACGGCTTCCCGCGGGACGCCCACCCGATGGCCATGCTGTCCTCCGTGGTCTCCGCGCTGTCCACCTTCTACCAGGACAGCCACAACCCGTTCGACGAGCAGCAGCGTCACCTTTCGACGATCCGGCTCCTTGCGAAGCTGCCGACGATCGCGGCGTACGCCTACAAGAAGTCGATCGGCCACCCGTTCGTCTACCCGCGCAACGACCTCGGCTACGTCGAGAACTTCCTGCGCATGACGTTCTCCGTGCCCGCGCAGGAGTACGTGCCGGACCCGGTCGTCGTCTCGGCCCTTGAGAAGCTGCTCATCCTGCACGCGGACCACGAGCAGAACTGCTCGACGTCCACGGTGCGCCTGGTGGGCTCGTCGCAGGCCAACATGTTCGCGTCGATCTCCGCCGGTATCTCCGCGCTGTGGGGTCCGCTGCACGGTGGCGCCAACGCGTCCGTCCTGGAGATGCTCGAGGGCATCCAGGCCGCCGGCGGTGACGTCGACGAGTTCATCCGCAAGGTGAAGAACAAGGAAGACGGCGTGAAGCTCATGGGCTTCGGGCACCGCGTCTACAAGAACTTCGACCCGCGGGCAAAGATCATCAAGGCGGCGGCGCACGATGTCCTCTCGGCGCTCGGCAAGTCCGACGAGCTGCTCGACATCGCCCTGAAGCTGGAAGAGCACGCGCTGGCCGACGAGTACTTCGTCGAGCGCAAGCTCTACCCGAACGTCGACTTCTACACCGGCCTGATCTACCGGGCCATGGGCTTCCCGACCGAGATGTTCACGGTCCTCTTCGCCCTCGGCCGCCTGCCGGGCTGGATCGCCCAGTGGCACGAGATGATCAAGGAGCCGGGTTCGCGCATCGGCCGCCCGCGCCAGATCTACACGGGCGTCGTCGAGCGCGACTTCATCCCGGTCGAGCAGCGCTGAGTCTTCTTGGCCCGCTGTGGCGGTCCGGGCATATGGAGCCCCTGCGGCGATTGAGCAGCGGGGTCCGGGGCAGAGCCCCGAGTCCGTAACCCCGGCCGACCGCAACAGGTCAGGTCAACTGCGGCAAGCAGAAAGCGCCCCGCTGTCGGTCCCCCCACGGGCCGACAGTCGGGGCGCTTTCCTTTACCCGGGTCGGATTCCCCCCACGGGATCCGGCCTGGGGGTCTGTGGTGCGTCGGCCGCCGGAACACGTACCGTCGGGCGGGCCGCTCAAGCTTCCCGGCGCACGTGCCCCGGCCAACGCTGTCGGGACCGTCCCCCAAGACGGGTCCCTCCGACACCGAAACGTCCCCCAAGACGTTCCTGCATCGCCTCCTTAGACTCACGAGAGCCGCAAAGGGTTACGTCCAGATCACTGTGATCTGCGTCTCTTGCATATGTCCCGTGCGTGCGCAAGAGGTCCGATATGTGGATATCGGCCTCTGTGGGGGAGTACTGCAATTGTGCCGTGTGGATTGTGTGCAGGTCCAGAGCTTCTTGGGTCTCTCTGGGTCTCTCTAGGGCTCTCTAGGTGAATTTGCTCAGCCGTGGGCTGTTTGTCATCGCCCGGCGTGGGGCTCAGACCAGTTCGTAGCCCGCCTCGTCCACCGCGGCGCGGACCGCTTCCTCGTCGAGCGGGGTGGTGGAGACGACCGTGACCTGGCCGGTGGCGGCCGTCGCCTGGACCGAGGTGACGCCGTCGAGCTCCGAGATCTCACTGGACACCGCGCCCTCGCAGTGGCCGCACGTCATGCCCTTGACCTCGTACACGGCGGTGAAGGCGCCCTCGGGCGCGGCGGCGTCCGTCTGGCAGGCGCTGCCGCCGCAGCAGGAACCGGTGGACTCGGCGTCGGCCTGGGGGAGCTCGGTGTGGGCGCTCATGGCGTACTCCTTGGTGATGAGAGGCGTCTCTTGATGTGGCCGACTCTATACCCCTAGGGGGTATTCTTCCAAGAAGGATCGCGGCGGGCGAGTGAGCGCACCCAGGTGAGTGCCAGGAGCGTGATGACGGCCAGTCCGCCCACCGAGAAGAGCGTGAAGAGGTGCTGCTGGGCGTCGGTCGGCTTCGGGATGTAGCCCTGGGCGAAGAGGGTGCGGTCCAGGTTCGTGGTGGTGAGGCGGGCCACCAGCCAGAGCGCGATGCCGTGCATCGAGTCCCAGAGCGCGTGCAGGAGCGAGACGCCGAGGTACGTGCCGATCGCGGGGGCCGCGAAGCGGTAGTGGCCGTTCGGGCGGCGGAAGGAGAGGAGTACCGCTCCCGAGATCGCCGTCCACAGGCCGTGGCCGAAGGGGGCGAGCAGCCCGCGCAGGACCTCCGTCTCCAGGAGGGCCCGCAGGTCGATGCCCTTCATGGTGATCGCCGCGTTGAACGCGTAGCCCGCGCTCTCGAAGGCCGCGAAGCCGAAGCCGACCGTGGCGCCCAGGACCAGGCCCGCGCGCAGCCCGCTGATGCGCGGGTGGCGGTGCAGTACGTAGGCGAGGGCGAGCAGCTTGGCCGCCTCCTCGATCAGGCCGACGGCCACGAACATCCAGGCCGAGGGGTGTACGAGGTAGTACTCCATGACCGATGCGCCGAGGACGCCCAGGATGCCGCCCACCAGGAAGCAGCCCAGGATCAGGCTCACGCCCAGGTCGCGGCCGTGCCGCTCGTACGCCCACAGCACGAAGACCGCCGGCGTGAGGAAGCTGCCCAGCAGGATGAGCGTGGGCAGCAGTGTGGTGTTCTGCGTGGCGTATGTGACGATCGCGGTCAGGGCCCACAGGGCCAGGCCGCCCCACAGGCAGCGCTTCCACAGTCCGGGGCGGATCTGCGGCCCCGGCGGGAGCGGCTGCTGGGGAATCCGGGCCTGGGGTGCCCCGAAGGGCGGCTGGGGCTGCGTCACTGCGATCCTTCCGGCCTGCCGGTAACTTACGGTCACCTTGGGTGATTTGTCCGAAGTTTATGGCGGGGTCGGATGCGTCGCAGCGTGGGCGCCGGGCCGCGCGTCCGTACGGCCCGGCGCCCACGGTTCAGTCCTTGCGGCCCCGGTTGCTCGGGCGGGAGGCCACCCAGGCGCGGACCGTGTCCGCGTACCAGTAGGGCTTGCCCCCCTCGACGTGGTCGGGCGGGGGCAGCAGACCGTGCTTGCGGTACGAGCGGACGGTGTCGGGCTGCACGCGGATGTGCGCGGCGATGTCCTTGTACGACCAGAGCCTGCGGTCGTTCATAGGTGGCTCCTCCCTGGCGGTGCTCACGGCGGCTCGGGGGTGCCGCCCGTGATCAACTCAGCCTGTGCCCGGAGAACGAGGTGAACCGGGGTGAAGGGAGGGCCTGTGGGGCCTCTGTGACGCAGAACCCGCGTAGGCCTGACATGTGTGACGCGATGCGGGCGTTTGTGACGTGAATGATGCAAAGGGGGCGCGCTGCGGGCGCATGCTCCGGCGCGTAAGTGGATAGGCGGGGCGTCAAACCCCGCAGGAGCGCAGGTAGCGGCGCGTGCGGTCGGCGATCGGGAGCGGGCGGTCCGGCTCGCACGGGTACATGTCCTGCTCGACGATCGCGAACAGGTCGATGTCGAGCCTGCCCGCCGCGGCGAGGACCGGCTCCAACTCCGGTACGCCGCGCGGCGGCTCCACCATGACGCCCTGCGCCACGGCCGGGCCGAAAGGCGTGCCCTGTTCGTGGACCTCGGCGAGGACCGCCGGGTCCACCTGCTTCAGGTGCAGATAGCCGATCCGCTCCCCGTACGTCTCGATGAGCTTGACGCTGTCGCCGCCGCAGTACGCGTAGTGGCCGGTGTCCAGGCACAGCGACACGAGGTCGGGGTCGGTGGCGTCGAGGAGCCGCGTGACGTTCTCCTCCGTGTCGACGTGGGTGTCGGCGTGCGGATGGAAGACCAGCTTCAGGCCGTAACGGTCCCGCACCTCGCGCCCGAGACGCTCGGTCTGCGTGGCGAGATGGCCCCACTGCTCGACGGTGAGGCTCGACTCCTCCAGCACCTCGCCGGTCTTGTCGTCGCGCCAGAAGGACGGGATGACGACCAGGTGCTCCGCGCCCATCGCCCGGGTGAGTTCGGCGATCGACGAGACGTGCTCCCAGGTCTTCTCCCATACCGCCGGGCCGTGGTGCAGGCCCGTGAACACCGTGCCCGCCGATACCTTCAGGCCGCGGCGGCCCGTCTCCTCGGTGAGTACGTGCGGGTCCGACGGCAGATAGCCGTACGGGCCCAGCTCGATCCACTCGTACCCCGCCTCAGCCACCTCGTCGAGAAAGCGCTGGTACGGGACCTGCTGCGGGTCGTCGGGGAACCAGACGCCCCAGGAGTCGGGGGCCGAGCCGATGTGGATGCGCGCGGGCTGTGATGTCGGCGTCGTCATGAAAGCAGCCTCAGGCCGCTCGAAGAGGGGTGTCAAGGCGTCGTCCGAATGTCAGGACAAAGTATTGACAGGGGGCTCGGGCGGGTCTAGATCTGACGGGGCGACGGAGATTGCAGGTGTCGTACCGAAGCGGATGGAGCCGGGCTTGAGTGAGGCAGAGGGCGTTGACCTCCGGTGGCTTGCCCGCGTCCGGGCCGAGCAGCCGGAGGCTGTCGCCGAGGCCGCGGGCCGGCGGGAGCGGCGGGCACTGCTCGGCGCCGGGCGGCGACTGATGATCGTGGCCGCCGACCATCCGGCCCGTGGCGCGCTCGGCGTCGGCGAGCGGGCGTTCGCCATGGCCGACCGGGCCGATCTGCTGCGGCGCCTGTGCGTCGCGCTGGCCAGGCCGGGTGTGGACGGGGTGCTGGCCTCCGCCGATGTCGTCGAAGACCTCCTGCTGCTCGGCGTGCTGGACGGCAAGGTCGTCATCGGGTCCATGAACCGCGGCGGGCTCGCCGGGGCCTCCTTCGAGCTGGACGACCGGTTCACCGGGTACCGGGCCGAGGACCTGGAACGCTTCGGCCTCGACGCGGGGAAGCTGTTGCTGCGCCTCGACTACGACGATCCGGGCTCCGGGTCCGTCCGCACGCTGGAGGCCGCCGCCCGCGCCGTCGACGCCATGGCGGCACGCCGGCTGCCCCTGTTCGTCGAGCCGTTCCTGAGCCACCGCGACCCCGAAACCGGCCTGGTGCGCGCCGACTTGAGCCCTCGGAGCGTCATCACGTCGATCGCCGTCGCCTCGGGCCTCGGCGGCACCTCCGCGTACACCTGGCTGAAGCTCCCGGTCACCGACGACCCCGACGAGATGGCCCGGGTCATGGAGACCTCCGCCCTGCCCGCCGTGCTGCTCGGCGGCGACATCAAGGACGGCGACCAGGACGCCACGTACGAGAAGTGGCGTGCCGCGCTGCAACTACCCACTGTTCAGGGGCTCGTGGTGGGCCGCTCGCTGCTCTACCCGGCCGACGGGAATGTCGCGGCCGCCGTCGACACGGCCGTGGGCCTGCTGCGCACCACGCGCGGGGACACCTAGGAGGAGAGTAGAGGAATGACGCATCTTCCACGCGGCAGCGCCGGCGACGGGCCCTACGCCCTGTCCGTCGATCCGGGCAAGGCCGGCTGGGCCCGGGCCGGGCTGCGGATCCTCGAACTCGGGGCCGGGCGGACGCACGGCTTCGACACCGGGGAGAGCGAGTGGATCGTGCTGCCGCTCTCCGGCGGATGTTCCGTCCGCGCGGAAGGGATGAACCTCGAACTGGCGGGCAGGGGCAGCGTATTCAGTTCAGTGAGTGACTTCGCCTATGTACCGCGCGACATCAGCGTGGAGATCTCCTCCGGTGCGGGAGGCCGGTTCGCCCTGGCAGGAGCGAAATGCGGTCGACGACTCCCCGTCCGCTACGGCCCCGCGCCGGAGGTTTCCGTCGAGGACAGGGGCGGCGGCATCAGCGCCCGCCAGGTGCGCAACTTCGCCGCCGCCGACGCCTTCGGCTGTGATCAGCTCATCGCCGTCGAGGTGATCACCCCCGGCGGGAACTGGTCCTCGTACCCGCCGCACAAGCACGACGAGCACCGGCCGGGCGAGGAGGCGCTGCTCGAGGAGATCTACTACTTCGAGATCGAGGGTCCTGGCGGGTACGGGTACCAGCGCGTGTCCCCGTCCAGGCCCGGCGGCACCGACCTCCTCGCCGAGGTCCGCTCCGGCGACACCGTGCTCGTGCCCGACGGCTGGCACGGTCCTTCGATCGCCCAGCCGGGCCACGCCATGTACTACCTGAACGTCATGGCGGGACCGGGGGACGAGCGGGAGTGGAGGATCCGCTTCCACCCCGATCACGCCACGGAGGGATACCGATGACCCGAACGGTACGGCTCACCGTCGCCCAGGCCCTCGTCCGCTTCCTCGCGAGTCAGTACACGGAGCGCGACGACGTCCGGCGGCGGCTGATCGGCGCGACCTGGGGCATCTTCGGCCACGGCAACGTGGCCGGGCTCGGGCAGGCGCTCCTGCAGTACGGCGACGACATGCCCTTTCACCAGGGCCGCAACGAGCAGGCGATGGTGCACGCCGCCGTTGGGTACGCGCGCCAGTGCGACCGCCTGTCCACGCACGCCGTCACCACCTCCATCGGCCCCGGCGCCACCAACCTGGTCACCGGCGCCGCCCTCGCCACCATCAACCACCTGCCCGTACTGCTCCTCCCCGGCGACGTGTTCGCGACCCGGCCCGCCGACCCGGTGCTCCAGCAGCTCGAAGTCCCGTACGCGGGCGACGTGTCGGTCAACGACTGCCTGCGGCCGGTCTCCAAGTACTTCGACCGGATCGAGCGGCCCGAGCGGCTCGTCCCGGCCGCGCTCCAGGCCATGCGTGTGCTCACCGACCCCGTCGACACCGGCGCCGTCACGCTCGCGCTGCCGCAGGACGTACAGGCGGAGGCCTTCGACTGGCCGGAGGAGTTCTTCCGCGAGCGGGTCTGGAACGTGCGCCGCCCCGCACCGGACACGCATGAACTGGCCGATGCTGTACGGGAGTTGAGGCACGCCCGCCGTCCGCTCCTCGTCGCCGGAGGCGGGGTGCACCACAGCGGCGCCGAGGGTGCCCTCAAGGAGTTCGCCGACGCCACCCGGATCCCCGTCGCCTCCACCCAGGCCGGGAAGGGCTCGCTGCTGCACGACCATCCCGCCGACGTCGGCGGCATCGGGCACACCGGGACCGCCACCGCCAACGAACTCGCCCGCACCGCCGACCTGGTGATCGGCGTCGGCACCCGGTACTCGGACTTCACGACGGCCTCCGCGACCCTCTTCGCGAACCCCGACGTCCGCTTCCTGAACCTGAACGTCGCCGCCTTCGACGCCCACAAACTGTCCGCGAAACCTCTCGTCGCCGACGCCCGCGCCGGGCTCGACGCGCTGCGCGAGGCGCTCGGCGGGACGTACCGGGCCGAGCCCGCGTACGTCGCCGAGTACACCGAGGACAAGGAGCGCTGGGAGCACCGCGTCGACGCCTGCTTCGCCGCCGAGGACGAACTCGTACGCCCCACACAGGCCCAAGTCCTCGGCGCGCTGGACGAGTTGGCGACCGGCGACGACGTCCTCATCAACGCCGCCGGCTCGCTCCCCGGCGACCTGCACAAGCTGTGGCGGGCCCGCTCCCGCGACCAGTACCACGTCGAGTACGGGTACTCCTGCATGGGCTACGAGATCCCGGCCGCGCTCGGTGTCGCGCTCGCCGCGCCCGGCCGGCCCGTGTGGGCGCTCGTCGGCGACGGCACGTATCTGATGCTGCCCACCGAGATCGTCACCGCGGTCCAGGAGAACATCCCGATCAAGGTCGTCATCCTGCAGAACCACGGGTACGCGTCGATCGGCGGCCTCTCCGCGTCCGTCGGGGCCGAGGGCTTCGCCACGCAGTACCGGTTCGCGGGGGAGCAGGGGGCGTACGCGGGCGCGCCGCTGCCCGTCGACCTCGCGGCGAACGCGGCCAGCCTCGGGATGACGGTGCACCGCGCCAAGACCGTGCGTGACCTGCGCGAAGCGCTCGCAGTCGCGCGTGACGCCACCCGCCCCACATGTGTCTACGTGGAGACCGAAACGTCAGACACAGTGTCGGGCCCGCCTCCCGCGCAGGCGTGGTGGGATGTTCCTGTGGCCGAGACGGCGGAGCGCAGCGCCGCGGTCAAGGCCCGCGAGGAGTACGACCGGCACGCCGCCGGTCGACGCCGCCACCTCTGAGAAGTACGCCGCCGTCACAGGAGTTGCCCGTATGTCTGACACGAAGTTGGTCCACCACTGGATCGGCGGCAAGACCGTCGAGGGCGCGTCGGGCAATCACGGCCCGGTGACCGACCCGGCGACCGGCGCCGTCACCACGCACGTCGACTTCGCGAGCGTCGAGGAGGTGGACACGGCCGTCGCCACCGCCAAGGAGGCGTACAAGTCCTGGGGCCACTCCTCGCTCGCCAAGCGCACCGAGATCCTCTTCCGGTTCCGTGCGCTGCTCGACGCCAACCGCGACGCGATCGCCGAGCTGATCACCGCCGAGCACGGCAAGGTGCACTCCGACGCGCTCGGCGAGGTCGCCCGCGGCCTGGAGATCGTCGACCTGGCCTGCGGCATCAACGTGCAGCTGAAGGGCGAGCTGTCGACGGGCGTCGCCAGCCGTGTCGACGTGGCGTCGATCCGGCAGCCGCTGGGTGTCGTCGCGGGCATCACGCCGTTCAACTTCCCGGCCATGGTGCCGATGTGGATGTTCCCGATCGCCATCGCGACCGGCAACACCTTCGTCCTGAAGCCCTCAGAGAAGGACCCCTCGGCCGCCGTCAAGATCGCCGAGCTGCTCTCGGAGGCCGGTCTGCCCGACGGCGTCTTCAACGTCCTGCACGGGGACAAGGTCGCCGTCGACCGCCTCCTGGAGCACCCGGACGTCGCCGCCGTCTCCTTCGTGGGCTCGACGCCGATCGCCCGTCACATCCACGCCACGGCCTCCGCCAACGGCAAGCGCGTGCAGGCCCTCGGCGGCGCCAAGAACCACATGCTGGTGCTGCCCGACGCCGACCTGGACGCGGCCGCCGACGCCGCCGTGTCCGCCGCGTACGGCTCGGCCGGTGAGCGCTGCATGGCGATCTCCGCCGTCGTCGCCGTCGGCTCGATCGGCGACGAGCTCGTCGCGAAGATCAAGGAGCGCGCCGAGAAGATCAAGATCGGTCCCGGCAACGACCCGACGTCCGAGATGGGCCCGCTCATCACGGCCGCCCACCGCGACAAGGTCGCCTCGTACGTGAAGGGCGCGGCGGCCGAGGGCTGCGAGGTCGTCCTCGACGGCAGCGACCACACGGTGCCCGGTTTCGAGAACGGCCACTGGGTGGGCCTCTCCCTCCTCGACAACGTCCCCACGACCGCCAAGGCGTACCAGGACGAGATCTTCGGCCCGGTCCTGTGCGTGCTGCGCACGGAGACGTACGACGAGGGCGTCGCCCTCATGAACGCCTCCCCGTTCGGCAACGGCACCGCGATCTTCACCCGGGACGGCGGCGCCGCCCGCCGCTTCCAGCTGGAGATCGAGGCCGGCATGGTCGGCGTGAACGTCCCGATCCCGGTGCCGGTGGGCTACCACTCCTTCGGTGGCTGGAAGGACAGCCTTTTCGGCGACCACCACATCTACGGCAACGACGGCACGCACTTCTACACCCGCGGCAAGGTCGTCACGACCCGCTGGCCGGACCCGGCCGACGCCCCCTCGGGCGTGGACCTGGGCTTCCCCAGCAACCACTGAAGCAACCGCTGAGGGCCCTGCCCGGACCCCGCGCCGTCCGGAGTACGGACAGTTCGCCGTGAACTTCCGCGCTCCGGCTGCGGTTCCCGTACGTAGGGGATGAACCGGGCGACGTAAGTCGACTCCCGTGAAAACCTTGGATACCAAGGTCATTCACGGGAGTCACTGCGTCTATCCTGGGCAACTTTGCGAACACCTGAAGAATCGCGTGCAGTTGGCGGAAGCGGTGGTGCGGATTCCGCAGGCGAACAGGCGTTGACGTTCGGATATCGGCGAGGTTGCATGACGCAGCCCTGTCGCACTCGTCGATCGGAACCGCTTCATGACCGACACGCTTCGCTCAGCCGCCGCCCCATCGGCCGAGGCCCTGCCGGATCCGGCATCCGAAGATTCTCCCCAGAAGCTCAAGCGTTCCATCGGCGTCGTCGGAGGCACCCTGCTCACGCTGTCCTGCGTGACGCCCGCCTCCTCGCTCTTCGTCGTCGTCCCCGACCTGTTCGGCAGCCTCGGCACCGCCACCGCGCTCACCATCGGCGTCGGCTCACTGATCTGTATCGGCGTGGCCTTCCTCTACTCGGAGCTGGGCACCCTCATCCCCAGCGCGGGCGGCGAGTACGCCATGGTCTCGACGCTGGCCGGGCGCCTCGCGGGTTGGCTGGTCTTCGTCCTGTCCCTGCTGGTCGTGTTCATCGTGCCGCCGGTGATCGCGATGGGCACGGCCGACTACCTGGAACCGGTGATCCACCTCGACCCGGCGATCGCGGGCGCGGGCGTGATGCTGCTGTCCACCCTCGCGGGCCTGCTCGACCTGCGCGCCAACGCGTGGATCACGGGCATCTTCCTCGTCCTGGAGGTCATCGCGGCGGCCCTCGTCGCGGTCCTCGGCTTCGCGCACGCCGAGCGCGGCATCGGCTCGCTCGGCTCGATGCAGGTCGCGGGCGGGAACGGCCACACGGACGCGGTGACGGGCATGCTCGTCGTCTCGGGCCTGGCCATCGCCCTCTTCGTCACGCAGGGCTTCTCGACCGCCGTCTACCTCTCCGAGGAGCTGGAGAACCCGCGCAAGTCCGTGGCCCGCACCGTCCTCGCCACGCTCGCCATCTCCACCGTCGTCATCCTCGTCCCGGTCGTCGCGATCACGATGGGCGCGAAGGACCTGACGGCGCTCACCTCGGGCGACATCAGCACCATGGTCGTGGCCTGGTCGAACTCGGCGGTCGGCACGTTCGTCTCGCTCTGCGTCGCGCTCGCCATCATCAACGCGGGCATCGTCATGGTCATCCAGAACTCCCGCGTCCTGTTCGCCTCGGCCCGCGACAAGGCCTGGCCCGGCCCGGTCAACAACGCCCTCTCCCGCCTCGGCCGCTTCGGCTCGCCGTGGGTCGCGACCCTGGCCGTCGGCGTCCCCGGCGCGGCACTCTGCTTCGTCAACCTCGACACCTTGTACGGCGTGACGGGCGTCTCCGTCACCGGCATGTACCTGCTGGTCGCGGTGGCCGCCCTGTTCGCCCGCCGCGGCGCCCACAAGGACAGGACGGCCTGGCGGATGCCGCTGTGGCCGGGCATCCCGGTGGTCCTGATCGCGCTGATGATCTACATCCTGATCGAACAGGAGGTCACGTACCTGCTGTGGACGGGCGGCATCATGGCGGTGGCGACGCTGTACTGGGCCTTCTACCTGAGGCCGCGCCAGGAGACGCGGTGGTTGGTGTCGGTGCCGGCTGAGTAAGCCCCGGTCGGCAAATCAAGCCCCTGCAGCGATTGAGCAGCGGAGCCCCGCAGCCGTCACCACGCAATCAAGCCCCGCCGGCGATTGAGGCGCGGGGTCCGGGGCGGAGCCCCGAGTCGTTCACCACAGGTGACCGGTCTCCACCGGGAGGCCGGAAACCAACGACTCGTTCCCCGCGACGCCCACCGCGAGGGCAAGCGCACCATCCCGCGCAGTGGCCCCCTTGCCCGCCGCAGGCACCGCACCCTCGTCGCTCCCGTCACCGAGGGGACCGAAAAGCTCCTTCAACATCCGCAGATCCCCACCCCCGTGCGACCCGGCCGACCACTCGTACGGAATCTCCCGCGGCGCCTCCCACAACGGCCGCAGCAGAATCGACGTACGGCCGGGCCGGTCCATGACCACCCCGCCGTGCGAAGCCCCGTCGCCGCCCATGGTGACCTTCGGCGGCTGCCACGTGTTCTCCTCGACCTCCAGCTCCAGGCGCCCACCCGTGCCGTTGAACATCACCCGGTAGCCCTCCCATGGGGAGTACGCCGTGAGGTGGTACGTCATCGTGGCCCCGGAGTCGTAGCGGACCAGGACCGACAGGTCGTCCTCGGCGTCGATGGCGTCGCCGAAGACGTTCCGGTCGCGGACGTAGTCGGAGTCGCCTGCCGACTCCGCGTCCGTGTAAAGGGACTTGAGGTTCGGGTCGTCGGCGAGGTGGATCGCGTACGGGTCGTCGGCGGCCTCCGCGGAGCCGTGGGCGCGCACGTAGTCGCGGCGGAGGCCGGTGCGCTCGCCGTTGTCGCGGCCGTAGAAGACGAGCCCGCCCTCCGCGTACACGCGGGAAGGGGCCGCGCCCAGCCACCAGTTGACGAGGTCGAAGTGGTGTCCCGACTTGTGCACGAGCAGGCCGCCGCTGTGCTGCTTCTCGCGGTGCCAGCGCCGGAAGTAGTCGGCGCCGTGCCGGACGTCGAGCAGCCACTCGAAGTGCACGGAGCGGATCTCGCCGATCGCGCCGTCGTGGAGCAGCTGCCAGACCTTCTCGTGGGCCGGGTTGTAGCGGTAGTTGAACCCGACGGACAGCTCGCCGCCGGTGCGGTCCACCGTCTCCAGGATGGCGCGGCACTTCGCCGCGTCCGTCGTCATCGGCTTCTCCGTCACCACCCGGCAGCCCGCTTCGAGCGCCGTGTTGATGTACGTGTGGTGGGTCGCGTCGACGGTGGTGACGACGACCTCGTCGATCCGGTGGTCCCGGAGGGCGGCCCCGAAGTCGGCCGGGTCGCAGGCGGCCGCCTCCGCGCGGCCGAGCGAGCCGAGCAGCCGGTTGTGGTGGGCGATCCGGGTCGGGCTGGGGTCCGCGAGGAGGGGGATGTCGTAGTGGGGGCGGGCGGCCAGGGCCTTGGTGTACATCTGGGCGCGGTGGCCGGTACCGATGATCGCGGCACGCTTCATGGCGGTCAGGATTCCTTTCGGGGGGCTGGGCCTGTGGAGCGGCGGACTATCAACTCGCTGTCCAGGAGGAGCTCTTCGGGTACGCGGCTCGGGTCGTCGAGGCGGCGCAGCATCAGGTCGACGGCGCGTTCGCCGAGCGCGTCGAGCGGGATGCGGACCGAGGTGAGGGCGGGGGTGGCCGTGGTGGCGAGGAGGGTGTCGTCGGCGCCGACCACGCTCACGTCGTCCGGCACGCGGACCCCTCGCTCGGCGAGGCGGGACAGCACGCCGAGCGCCATCAGGTCGTTGTGGGCGACGATCGCGGTGGCGCCCGCCGCGAGGGCCAGGTCGGCGACCTGTGCGCCGGTGTGGAACTTGGGCTCGTGCGGGCCGAACTCGGTGACTTTCAGCTCAAGTTGCTCGGCGGCGTACCGGACCGCGTGGCCGCGCTGCTCGCTCGACCAGGAGTTGCGGGCCCCCAGGATCAGGGCGAGGTGGCGGTGGCCGAGCGCGTGCAGATGTGCCACCGCCTGGCGCAGTCCGTCCTCGCTGGGCGCGACGACGGACGGCACGCCGGACACGCTCCGATTCACGGCGACGCTCGGCACCTGCCGGACGACCTCGCCGAGCCGGGCGCCGTCCATCCTCGGGGCGACGAGCAGCAGCCCGTCCACCTGGCGGGCGAGCGTGAGCGCCAACTCGTACTCGTCGTCCGGGTGTTCGTCGGTGTCCGCGAGGAACACGGCGTAGTCCTTGCGGCGGGCGCGGGCCTGCACGGCCTTCACGATCACCGCGAAGAACGGATTGGCGATGTCGGGCACGATGAGCCCGAGCGTCCGGGTCCGCCCCTCGGCGAGCGACCGTGCGATCCGGCTGGGCCGGTACCCGAGCCGTTCCGCTGCCGCGAGGACCCGGGCCCTCGTCTCGGGCCGCACCTGATGCGGGGAGGCGAAGCACCGGCTGACGGTGGAGGGCGAGACACCGGCAGCCTCGGCGACGTCCTCAGCACCGGGGGCTGCGCCGCTCGACCGGTCGTTACTACGCATGACGTGTCCCCTCACGTGGTCGTTTTCGCGGGTGCGGCGTGGGTGGGCGGGTTTGCGTCGGCGGGTGTCGTCGCGTTGTGGTTTGCGCAGTTCCCCGCGCCCCTGAAGGCGGTACGGCGGTCGACCGCCACCGCCGCCAACGCCAGCACACCCATCACCAGCGGCGCCAGGATCGTCAACTGCCAGACGCACACGGCCGATACGAACACCGCACCCGCCAACATCGCCGTCCCCGACGCGTCACGGGTGGGCCGCACCCAGCGGGACGTCGCGGCCCAGCCGGACGCCATCCGCACCTGGTACACGACCACCGCCCCCGCCGCCCCGGCGATCACCACCGCCAGCACCCCGAAGAGCGGAACGTCACCCGCGGCGGCGGCCAGGCGCAGGTCCGCGCCCAGGAAACCGAGGACCGCGAGGCCCCCCGCCCCCACCGCCGCCCCGCCGGGAAGCGCCGCCCGCCAGTCCGCGAGGAACCTGCGCGCCGTACCCGGTGAAGGGCCGTCCGGCACACACCGACGTACCGCCGCGCATCCCGCCGCCATCGCCGCCGGCCACGTGACCAGCAGCAAGGACCCCGCCGCGACCAGCACCCCGATCCACAGCACCTCCGCGAAGAGCGTGAAGCGTTCGCCGTAGGGGGTGTCGCGCCGCGCCACCGTACGCGTGTCGCTCATGCCGCTCATCCCTTCACCCCGGAGGTCGCGGCCCCCTCGATCAGCAGCCGCTGGAAGGCGATGAAGAACGCGATCACTGGGAGCAGCGAGAGGACCGACATGCCGAGCATCGCCCCGTAGTCCTGACTGCTCGTCGAGTCGACGAACAGCCGCAACGCCACCGGCAGCGGGTACTTCTCCGGCGACTGGAGGTACACGAGCGGGGCGAAGAAGTCGTTCCAGGACCAGATGAAGGTGAAGATCGCCGTGGTGATGAGGGCGGGCCGCAGCAGCGGAAGCACGATGTGGCCGAAGATCCGGAAGTGCCCACAGCCGTCGATCAGCGCCGCCTCGTCCAGGCTGCGCGGCAGGTTACGTACGAACTGCACCATCAGGAACACGAAGAACGCGTCCGTGGCGAGGAACTTGCCGAGCAGCAGCGGCACATAGGTGTCGACGAGTCCGACCTGCTGGAACATCGTGTACTGCGGGATGAGCAGCAGGTGCGTCGGCAGCAGGATCGTGCCGATCATCACCGCGAACATCGGGCCGCGCCCCCGAAAGCGCAGGCGCGCGAAGGCGTAGGCGGCGATCGAGCACGACAGCACGTTCCCGATCACCGAACCGATCGCCAGGATCAGGGAGTTGGAGAAGAAGCGCCAGGCCGGTACCTCGGCGATGCCGTCCAGGGCCGTACTGAACCCGCCCCACGTGACCGATGTGGGCAGCAGGTTGACGGTGGAGAGGATCTCGTCGGCGGGCTTCACGGACGCCGTGAACACCCAGATCACCGGGTAGAGGAGGACCAGGAGCAGGGCGATCGCGCCCACGTGCCACAGGGTCGATCGCGTGCTGGTCGTGCTGGTCGTGGTGGTAGTCGAGGCCATCGTCACTTCTCCTCGCCCGCGTAGTGGACCCAGCGGCCCGAAGTCTTGAAGAGCAGCGCGGTGATCACGCCGACGACCAGCAGCAGCACCCAGGTGAGGGCGGCCGCGTAGCCCATCCGGAAGTCGTTGAAGCCGAGTTCGAACAGGTACATCGAGTAGACGTGGGTGGAGCCCGCGGGTCCGCCGGTGCCGTTGGAGAGCACGAACGCCGAGTTGAACATCTGGAAGGCGTGCACCATCTCCAGGACCAGGTTGAAGAAGATCACTGGGGACAGCATGGGGACCGTCACGGAGACGAAGCGGCGCCAGGGGCCCGCCCCGTCGATCTCCGCCGCCTCGTACAGGTCGCGGGGGATCTGTTGGAGCGCCGCCAGGAAGATCACCATCGGGGCGCCGAACTGCCAGACCGACAGCGCGACCAGGGACATCAGCGACCAGTCGGGGTTGGAGATCCAGCCGCCCGTGTGGATCCCGAAGACGCCGAGGAACTGGTCGACGACGCTGCCGGTGGAGAACAGCAGCCGCCACACGATGGCCGCGCCGACGCTCGCGCCGATCAGGGACGGCATGTAGAAGGCGGCCCGGTAGAAGTTGCGGCCCTTGCGGCGGGTGTGGAGCAGGAGGGCCACACCGAGCGCCGCGATCAGTTTCAGGGGCGTCGCCACGACTACGTAGAGGAGCGTCACGCCGACCGTGTCGCGTACTTCGGGGTCGTCGAAGAGGATCCGCTGGTAGTTGTCGAGGCCGATCCAGCGGGGCGCGTCGAGCAGGTTGTAGTCCGTGAACGACATGTAGAGCGAGAAGAGCATCGGCCCGAGCGTCAGCACGGCCGCGCCGATCATCCACGGGGTGAGGAAGACGTACGCGGAGCGGTCGTTGCGGTCGTTGGCGCCCCGGTTGCGCTTCCCCCGAGGGGGCGAGGGGGAGTCGCCGCTGCGTGCGCGGGGTATCGCGGCGTCGGTCGTCGTAGAGGCCATGAGGACTCCGTACATGGGTGAGAGGAAGGGGTGCCGGAGCCGTCAGGCGAGGACGACCTTCGCCTGGTCGAAGTAGAGCTCGACTGCCTGGTCGACCGAGATCCGGCCGTAGAAGAGCTTCTCTGCGGTGCGCTGCAGATAGACGTTGAGCGAGGCGCCGCCGTCGGCGGGCGGCGGCGGGGTCGGCGCGATCGTCGCCGCGACCTCCTTCTCGTAGCGCTGCACCTGGCGCACCGCAGGATCACTCGCCACGGAAGTGCTCTGCTGGCTGGTGGTCGGCGGCATACCCAGGTTGGTGCCGACGATCTTCGACACCCGCGGGTCGTTGATCATGAAGTTGATGAACTGTGCGGCCTCGCTGAGGTACGGCGTCTTCGCGGCGGCGCTGATCAGCATGCTCGGCTTGGCGTAGATGCCCGGGCGGCCGGTGTCGGTGGGGACGGTGCCCAGGGTGAGCTTGCTGCCGCGCAGCGTGCCGCGGCCGCCGACCTGGTTGTCCCACTGCAGTTCGGCGGCGGCGCGGTAGGTGCTGATGGGGTAGCCGGGCAGCGACTCCAGGACGGCGTCCGGGCCCGCGAGTGCGCCCTCTTTGCGCCAGGTGTCGGCCTTGGTGAGAAAGTGGCGCAAGTCGTCGTGACCGAAGCCGAGTTCGCCCTTCTCCGTCCACATCCGCAGGCCCTGTTGGCGCAGCCAGACCTCCAGGCCCAGATAGTTCTGGCCGAGGTTGTCCATCCCGAACTGCCGGTGCTTGTAGTGCCGGGTCACGGCCTGGCACTGCTCCATGTACGTGTCCCAGCCCATCCGCGAACTCGGCGGCCTGGCCCCGGCCTTGGCGTACGCGGCGGCGTCGTACTGCACAGAGACGGCGTTCTGTGCCAGCGGCAGGGCGACCCTCTGGTCCTCCAGCAGACCCGCCGTGCGCATCGAGGGGATGAGGGTGGAGGCGTCGATCTCCTTGCCGGACCCGGACCCGGACCCGGAGTGATCGCCGAGGTCGGCGAGGACACCGTGTTCACCGAGTGTGCGGATCCAGGCGTAGTCGACGTGCATGACGTCGGGCGGGTTGCCGGCCGCCGACGTGCTCAGCTTCTGCCAGAACGCGTCGAAGGCGGCGAAGCTCGACTTCACTATGATCTTCGGATGGTCGCGCTCGAAGACGGCTATGCATTTGTTGATCAGCTCGGCCCGGATGGCATCGCCCCAGAAGAAGTAGCGCAGCGTCACGGTGCCGCCGGCGCCGACGGAGCGCGCGGGCCCGCCGCAGGCGGTCAGCGCGGCACCGAGGCCGGAGGCGAGCAGGGCGGACAGGGTGGTGCGACGGGAGGGGGCGGCACTGCCCATAGGGGGCCTCCACGAGCGGCTCGGTGGTGGGCGCTGTCGAGGAGGGACGTTTGCATGCGCTCGCAGACCGGTCAATGGGTTGCGCAGGGATTTCCGGAGGCGACTATTCCCGCCAACTCCTGTGGCTGCGCACCCTCTTGACGGTTACTGCGAGCGCTTGCAGGATGTTGCCGCACCGGGGGCGCCTTGCCCAGGCGGCGGGTGAGCAAATCAAGCCCCTGCGGCGATTGAGCAGCGGGGTCCGGGGCGGAGCCCCGTGGCGTGGGGGCGGACCAGTGCGACGGGCGGCGTACCACGCCCGCGGTACGGCCGGAGGCGACCGTACGCCGCTGGGAGGTCGGAGGGCTCCGACCACCGGATGCAGTGGTTGTCAGCGGTGGCGCCTACCGTTGACGCATGGTTCTTCGACGGCGCGCGTGGCGCGAGCGGGTACGCGGGTGGCCGCGGCGGTGGATCGCCGTCGCGGCGGCCCTTGTGGTGCTCGCGGGGGCGGGTACGTGGACAGGGCTTTCGGCGGCCGCGGCATCGGACTCCGGCGGGGCGTCCGCCGTGCACCGGCAGGACCGGATGATGCCGATGGGCAGCGGGGTGCGCATCGACACCTCGTACTTCACCGCGGGTGATCCGTCCCACAAGCGGCCCGCGGTGCTGCTCACGCACGGCTTCGGCGGCAGCAAGGCCGATGTCCGCGCCGAGGCGGAGAAGCTCGCCGCCCACGGATACGCGGTCATGACCTGGTCGTCCCGCGGCTTCGGCAGGTCCGGCGGCAAGATCGGCCTGAACGATCCGAAGCACGAAGTGGCCGATGTCTCACGCATGATCGACTGGCTCGCCGAGCGCCCCGAGGTGCAGCTCGACAAACCGGGCGACCCGCGCGTCGGCGTCACTGGAGCCTCGTACGGCGGCGCGGTCTCCCTGCTCGCGGCGGGCCACGACAAGCGGGTCGACGCGATCGCCCCGCAGATCACGTACTGGAACCTCGCGGACGCGCTGTTCCCCGACGGCGTCTTCAAGAAGCTGTGGGCGGGCGCCTTCTTCACCTCCGGCTCCGCGCAGCTCGGCACGCGCACCAGCGAGGCCGGGCTCGCCTGCGGCCGCTTCGAGAAGAAGCTGTGCGACATGTACCAGCGCGTCGCCGTCTCCGGGAAGCCGGACGACGCGGCACGGGGGCTCCTGGAGGAGCGCAGCCCCTCCGCCGTCGGCGACCGCATCAAGGTCCCCACGTTCATCGCCCAGGGCCAGACCGACTCGCTCTTCCCCCTCGGGCAGGCCGACGAGATAGCGCGCCACGTCAAGGCGAACGGCGCGCCGGTCGAGGTCGACTGGCTGAACGGCGGGCACGACGGCGGCGACATGGAGCTCGACCGGCTGCAAGGCCGCGTGACGTCCTGGTTCGACCGCTATCTGAAGGACGAGAACGTCGACACGGGCCCCGCGTTCCGCGTCACCCGCACCGGCGGCGTCGACTCCACGGACGGCGCGGCCACGCTGCGCGGCGCGAGCGGCGACCTGTATCCCGGCCTGCGCGGCGAGCGGCGCACGGCGGTGCCGCTGAAGTCGGCCACCGAGACCTTCCAGAACCCGCCGGGCGGCGGGCCGCCGTCGATCTCCTCGGTGCCGGGCCTCGGCAAGGTGTCGAACCTGTCGACGTCGCTCGGCGTCGGCTTCTCCCTCGAATACCCCGGCCAGTTCGCGCGCTTCGACTCGGCGCCGCTGAAGAAGTCGGTGCGCATCACCGGCTCCCCGACGGTCACCGCGCACGTGAAGTCCTCCACCGGCACGGCCGTACTGTTCGCGAAGGTGTACGACTCCGGGCCCGACGGGACGCGCCAGGTGCTGCCCTCGCAGCTGGTGACGCCCATCAAGGTGACCGGCGCGGACGGCGCGGGCAAGGACGTGCGGATCACGCTCCCGGCCATCGACCACGAGGCGCAGAAGGGCCACAAGCTGCGGCTCGTGCTCTCCGCGACCGACCTCGGCTTCGCGTCGCCGAACGAGCCCGCGACGTACCAGGTCTCCGTGCACGACAGCCTGAGCGTGCCCACCGCCCCCGACGTGCGGACGCAGTCCGACCCGCTGCCCGCATGGGTGTGGTGGCTGCCGGCCGGGGCGCTCGTACTGGCGGCGGGACTGCTGCTGACGGCCCGACGCCGCACATCGGCGCCCGCGCCCGACCCGGCGCTCGCCGGGGTCCCGCTCCGGATCACGGACCTCAGTAAGAAGTACGCGGGCTCCACGGACCGGTACGCGGTGCGCGACCTGTCCTTCAGCGTCGAACAGGGCCAGGTCCTCGGCCTGCTCGGGCCGAACGGCGCGGGCAAGACCACGACCCTGCGCATGCTCATGGGCCTCATCCGGCCCGACGAGGGCGAGATCCGGGTCTTCGGCCACGCCATCAGGCCCGGCTCCCCGGTGCTCTCCCGCGTCGGCGCCTTCGTCGAAGGGGCGGGCTTCCTGCCGCACCTGTCTGGCCGCGAGAACCTGGAGCTCTACTGGAAGGCGACCGGCCGCCCGGCCGGGGACGCGCACCTCGACGAGGCCCTGGAGATCGCCGGCCTCGGCGACGCCCTCGCCCGCGCGGTGCGCACGTACTCGCAGGGCATGCGCCAGCGCCTCGCGATCGCCCAGGCCATGCTCGGCCTCCCGGACCTGCTCATCCTCGACGAGCCGACGAACGGTCTTGACCCGCCGCAGATCCGCGAGATGCGCGAGGTGATGATCCGCTACGCGCGCGAAGGACGCACGGTCATCGTGTCCAGCCACCTCCTCGCCGAGGTCGAGCAGACCTGCACGCACCTCGTGGTGATGGACCGCGGCCGGCTCGTCCAGGCGGGCCCCGTCGCGGACATCGTCGGCTCCGGCGACACCCTGCTCGTCGGCATCGCGGGCGAGGTCTCCGACGCGCTCGTGGAGAAGGCGGCCGGCCTCGCGGGCGTGGAATCGGTGGTGCGGGTCGACGACGGCCTGCTCGTCCGCCTCATACCGGAACCCGGCCTCGACCCGGACCCGGCCACCGGGTCCGACCCGGCCGCCCGGCTGGTCGCGGAGCTGGTGCGGCTCGACGTACCGGTGCGCTCCCTCGGCCCGCACCGGCGCCTTGAGGACGCGTTCCTGACGCTGATCGGAGGGGCATCGGCATGACGACGACCCGAGTGAAGACCGGGGCACGGAACGTGCCCGAACTCGCCCACGGCTACCGCCCCGCCCGCACCCTTCCCCTGCGCGTGGAGCTCGTACGCCAGATCAAGCGGCGACGCACGCTGGTGATGGGCGCGGTCCTGGCACTCCTCCCGCTCGTGCTCGTCGCCGCGTTCGCCATCGGCGGGGAGCCGGGCGGCGGAGGTGACGGCGGCCAGCGCGTGAACCTGATGGACACCGCCACCGCGTCGGCGGCGAACTTCGCGGCGACGAGCCTGTTCGTGTCCGCCGGGTTCCTGCTGGTCATCCCGGTGGCCCTGTTCTTCGGCGACACCATCGCCTCCGAGGCGAACTGGTCGAGCCTGCGCTATCTGCTGGCGGCGCCGGTGCCGCGGGCCCGCCTGCTGTGGTCCAAGCTGGCCGTCGCGTTCGGGCTCAGCCTCGCCGCGATGCTGCTGCTCCCGCTGGTCGCGCTCGGCGTGGGCACGGTCGCGTACGGCTGGGGTCCGCTGGACATCCCGACCGGCGGGGCGCTGCCGGCGGGCACGGCGGTGCAGCGGCTGCTGGCCGTGGTCGCGTTCATCTTCGTGTCCCAACTGGTCACGGCGGGGCTCGCGTTCTGGCTTTCCACGAAGACGGACAACCCGCTGGGCGCGGTCGGCGGCGCGGTCTTCCTGACCATCGTCGGCAATGTCCTCGACGCGGTCACCGCGCTCGGCGACTGGCGCGACTTCCTGCCCGCGCACTGGCAGTTCGCCTGGGCGGACGCGATCCAGACGCAGCCCGAATGGGGCGGGATGATCCAGGGGGCTTCGGTGTCGGTGGCGTACGCGGTGGTGCTGTTCGCGCTGGCGTTCCGGGGGTTCGCGCGCAAGGACGTGGTGTCGTAAGGCTGGTGGGGTGGGGACTGTGACGCGGGGCTACGACATCGTCGAAGTCCTGCGTCACAGTCAGTTCACGGCTCAGCCGCCCCCGGCTCAGCCCCCGGTTCAGCGGATCTGGCGCCCCGAGATCGCTCGCGCGATCACGAGCCGCTGGATCTCGCTCGTGCCCTCGAAGATCGTGTAGATCTTCGCGTCCCGGTACATCCGTTCCACCGGGTGCTCCCGGCTGTAGCCGGCTCCGCCGAGGACCTGGATGGCCTTCTCGCTGGCCGCGACGGCCAGTTCACCCGCGCGGAGCTTGGACATGGAGCCCTGGCCCGCGTCGAAGACCTTGTCGTTGCGGGCCATCCAGGACGCCTGCCAGATGAGGAGGCGGCACGCCTCGATCTCCGTGCGCAGGTCGGCGAGGGCGAACGCGATCGCCTGGTTCTCGATGATGGGGCGGCCGAAGGCCTCCCGCTCGCCCGCGTAGTCGAGCGCGTACTCGTACGCGGCGCGCGCGATCCCGAGCGCCTGCGCGCCCACCGTCGGCCGGCTGACCTCGAACGTGGACATCGCGGCCTGGCCGCGGCCACCGGACGAGCGGGTGCCTTCGCGGGCCCGCGCGAGGCGCGCGTCCAGCTTCTCCCTGCCGCCGAGCAGGCAGTGGCCGGGGACGCGGACGTCGTCGAGGAATACGTCGGCCGTGTGGGATGCCCGTAGCCCCAATTTCCGTATCTTCTTCGCGCCTTCGAGGCCCGGTGTTCCCGGTGGCACGATGAACGCCGCCTGGCCGCGCGAGCCGAGGTCCGGGTCGACGGAGGCGACGACGACGTGCACGTTCGCGATGCCGCCGTTGGTGATCCAGGCCTTCTGGCCGGACAGCACCCACTCGTCCTTCGCCTCGTCGTAGCGGGCGCGCGTGCGCATCGCCGCGACGTCCGAACCCGCCTGCGGCTCCGAGACGCAGAACGCCGCGACCTTGGGGTCGTCCTCGTCGCCGTAGCACTGCGGAACCCACTCGGCGAGCTGGTCGGGCGTGCCGGAGGAGAAGATCCCGGCCACCGCGAGCGAGGTGCCGAAGAGGGCCATGCCGATGCCGGCGTCGCCCCAGAAGAGTTCCTCGTTGGCGATCTGGAGGGAAATGCCGCTGGGGTCGCCGAACATCTCGGCGAGGGACTCGAAGCCGTAGAGGCCGATCTTGGCGGCCTCCTGGATCACCGGCCAGGGGGTCTCCTCGCGTTCGTCCCACTCGGCGGCCGCGGGGCGGACGACGTCGGCGGCGAAGCCGTGCACCCAGTCCCGCAGGTCGCGCTGTTCCTCGCCCAGTTCAAGAGAGAAGGCCATGGTGATCCGGGTTCCCCTTCCTCACGCCTTGGGAATGTCGAAGTAGCGGGTCAGGCCCGAGGCGAGCGCGACATCGCCCGCGATCTTGACCTTGCGCATCATGAACATCGTGACGGGCGAGGAGTTGCCCGAGACCAGCTTGAGGAAGTCGGCGTCGCCCATGATCAGCGTGGTGCGCGGCTCCGCGTCCGAGCGGCCCTCGGTGACCGTGCAGGTGCCGTTCGCGATCTTCGTTTCGTAGACCGCTTCGGGGATCTCGTCCTGGCCGGTGACCTTCCAGCGGATGAGCGCTTCGAGGGACCCGGCGACGTCCGGCTTGAACTGCCGCTCCATGCGCCCGAAGACCTCCTTGAGGACGCGGGTGCGCAGTGCCTCGTCCCGCGCGATCTGGTTGATCTCCTTCGCGGAAAGACCCTTCACGATCCGCGCGAACTCCTCGGGCGTGACGCTCGCGAAGTCGAGCGCCGCGATCTCCTCGGCACCGCTCATGGGCTCACTCTCCTTGTTGACGATTGATGCTCGACGACTGACGGCCGGGTACCTTACTGCTTAGTAAGTTTACTGATTGGTAAGGTTACGGCGACGTAGATAGGCTGACAAGGGTGACGGGCACATCGGGAGCGGCTCAAGGGCGTACGGCGGCGCGCAGGAAGCGCATGCCGCGCCAGATGCGCGAGCAGCAGATCATCGACGTGGGCGTGCGGGTCTTCGCCAAGCGTGGCTACCACGCCGCATCCGTGGACGAGATCGCCGAACTCGCCGGGATCTCCAAGCCGATGGTGTATCTGTACCTGGAATCCAAGGAGGGGCTGTTCCTGGCCTGTCTGAGGAGGGAGGCCGGGCGGCTCGTCGGGGCCTTCCAGGAGGCCGCGCGGGGTGCCGGGGCCGCGCCCGAACTGCGGCTGCACGCAGGGCTCTCGGCGTTCTTCGCGTTTGTCGCCGAGCACCGCGACAGCTGGATCGTGCTGCACCGGCAGGCCTCCGAACTGAGCGAGGCGATCGCCGCGGCCGTGGCCGACGCGCGGCGTGCGGTCATGGCCGAGGTGGCCGGGCTCATCAGGGACGGCATCTCGGACAGCGGCCGCGGCTCTCAACTGGGCGCCGAGGACGCCGACTTCGTCGCGCACGCCCTCGTGGGCGCCGCCGATTCGCTCACCGACTGGATGGAGCGCAACCCCGGCCAGTCCCCGGAGGGCATCACGCTGCGCCTGATGAACATGGTGTGGGTGGGGATGCGGGACGTGCTCGACGGTGAGGTCTGGGTGCCGTAGGGGCCGGCCGGCGGTCGAGGGTGGTGCCGGGAGGCGGTCGCCGTCGTCGATTCGTGCGTGGTCATTCGTGCGTGGTTATTCGTGCGTGCCCATTGAATTTTCCTTACGCGTAGGTAAGTTGACTCCCGAGTAAGTACGAGTCGGGCAGCCGCGCACACGGGAGCCGTCATGGGCGTACGCAAGGATCTGAAGCGGGCCGGGAAGCGCGGCGACCTGGCCGATCGCGCCAAGGTCGAACTGGTCAGGGGCGAGCACGGAGCCGTGCGCGAGGTGCGCGTCGCGGCGCTCGCCGAGCCGCCGAAGGACGGGTCCACGCCCGCCGACATCCCGTTCGTGAACGCCGAGGACGAGCCGAACGCCGTCGTCGTACGGCGCAAGGAGGCGGGGGAGTGGCGGCCGGTCACCGCCGCCGTCTTCGCGCGTGAAGTGACCGCCGCGGCCAAGGGATTGATCGCGGCAGGGCTTGAACCGGGCGGGCGCGTCGCCCTGATGTCGCGCACCCGCTACGAGTGGCAGGTGCTCGACTTCGCGATCTGGGCCGCCGGCGGGCAGACCGTGCCCATCTACGCGACGTCCTCGCCCGAGCAGATCGAGTGGATCGTGCGGGACTCCGGCGCGACGATGCTGATCGTCGAGACGCCGGAGAATGCCGCCGTCGCCGAGGAGGCCGTCGCGGGTCTGCCTGCAGTCGGGCGTCCTGATATTCGGCAGATCGACGGCGGCGCCGTGCTCGAACTCGCCGCCCTGGGTGCCGGGGTGGCCGACGAGGAGGTCGCCAAGCGGCGGGCCGCGCTCACCCCCGACACCATCGCGACCGTCTGCTACACCTCCGGCACCACCGGCAGGCCCAAGGGCTGCGTCCTCACGCACGGCAATCTGTACGCCGAGGCCGCGAACACCGTCGAGCTGCTCCATCCGATCTTCAAGGCGATCACCGGGCAGACCGCGTCGACGCTGCTGTTCCTGCCCCTCGCGCACATCCTGGGGCGGACGATCCAGGTCGCGTGCATGCTCGCCCGGATCGAACTCGGGCACTGTCCGAGCATCAAGCCCGATGAGCTGCGGCCCGAACTGCGGTCGTTCCGGCCGACGTTCGTGGTCGGCGTGCCGTATCTCTTCGAGAAGATCCACGACACCGGGCGCGCGACGGCCGAGAAGCTCGGGCGCGGCTCGTCCTTCGACCGCGCCGACCGGATCGCGGTGCGGTTCGCCGAGGCGCATCTGGAGCGGTTCCTGGACGGGGGCAAGGGCCCGGGGCTCGGTCTGACCCTCGCCGCCGGGCTCTACGATCTGCTCGTCTACCGGCGCGTGCGCAAGGAGCTCGGCGGGCGGCTCCGGTACGCGATCAGCGGCGGCTCACCGCTGGACCGCAATCTGAACCTGTTCTTCTACGCCGCCGGGATCGTCATCTACGAGGGCTACGGCCTCACCGAGACCTCGGCCGCCGCCACGATCACCCCGCCGCTGCGGCCGCGCCCCGGCACCGTGGGCCTGCCCGTGCCCGGCAGCGCCGTCCGGATCGCGGACGACGGCGAGGTGCTCATCAAGGGCGGCATCGTCTTCGGCGCGTACTGGAACGACCCGGCCGCGACCGATCAGGTCCTGGACGGGGAAGGCTGGTTCGCCACCGGTGACTTGGGGGAGCTGGACGGCGACGGCTATCTGAGGATCACCGGGCGCAAGAAGGACATCCTCGTCACCAGCGGCGGCAAGAACGTCTCGCCCGCCGTCCTGGAGGACCGGCTGCGCAGCCGCTCGCCCATCGGCCAGTGCATCGTCGTCGGCGACAACCGCTCGTACATCGGCGCCGTGATCACCCTCGATCCGGAGTCCGTCGCGCACTGGCTGGGCGTCCGCAAGATGCCCGCCGATACCCCGATGTCCGAGGTGATCCGCGACTCCCGGATCGTCGCGGACGTCCAGAAGGCCGTCGACTACGCCAACGAGGCCGTCTCGCGCTCCGAGTCGATCCGCAAATTCACGCTGGTCGAGGGCGAGTTCAGCGAGGAGAACGGGCTCCTCACACCGTCCCTGAAGATCAAGCGGCGGGCCGTCATGGCCGAGTACGAGCGGGAGGTCGCGGAGCTCTACGGGGAGCTGCGGCCGGAGTGACCCCACGCCCTCCTTAATTCCGGCATTTTCCGCCTATCGCCGCATAACGTGAATGGGGCGAGGTCGGGTTCACGGGATTCGGGAGGGCCGATGGGTCAGCGGGACGAGGTCGTCGAGCGGGTGGGGTGGTCGCTGCCCGGCTGGCTGGGCGCGGCGGCCGGGATGCTGGCGCTCGCGGGCGCGCTGTACGGGTGCCGGCTGCTCGGCTGGATCCCGGACACGGTCACCGACTTCCTCGGCCCTGGCGCCCAGGTCCGGAGCGACGACGCCGCCCGGGCGGGCCAGGGCGCGTACGTCGCGGGCTGCGCGGTGCTCGCCGTCCTGGCCTTCGGCGGACTGACCCGGTGCCGGTCGGGGTGCGCGCTGGGTCTTAGCCTCTTTGGCCGCTACCGGGGCACCGTGCGGCGCACCGGCCTTCGCTGGGTCAACCCGCTCGTGCTGCGCCGCCGGATCGACGTACGGCTGCGGCACTGGCGCAGTGAGCCGCTGTCGGCGGTCGACGCGGACGGGATGGCGCTGCGCGTCGAGGCGCTGGTGGTGTGGCGGGTGCGGGACACCGCGCGGGCGCTGTTCGCGGTGCAGGACCACGACGCGTATCTGCGCGGACAGATCGAGGTGGCGCTCGCCCGGGTCTTCTCGCGGCTGCCGCCCGAGGCCTTCCACGAGTCCGCCCCGACCCTGCGCGACCCCGAGGCCGTCGGCACCGAACTGGCCCAGGTGCTGTCCGAGGAGTGCGCGGCGATCGGCGTCGAGGTGCTAGCGGTGCGCCCGACGCGCATCGAGTACGCGCCGGAGGTCGCCGACGCGATGCACCGCCGCCGGATCGCGGCGCTCGACGCGCGGCAGCGGGCGGGCGTGCTCACCAGCGTCGTCGACTCGGTGGAGGACACGCTGGAACGGCTGACGGGGCGCGGCCTCGTGGAGCTCGACGAGTACGAACGCAACGCGCTGGTCCGGGACTTGACGGTGGCGTTCGCGCGCGGCGACGCGCACACGTGAGTAGGGGCTCCGCGAAAGGCGGAGCCCCCACTGTGAACCGTGCGATCAGCGCTCGGTGTTGACGTTGTACAGCTTGCGCGACCAGACGTAGCCGACGACGGTGATCGCGGCGCACCAGGCGAGCGAGATCCACCCGTCGTTCCCGATCGCGGAGCCGGTGAGCAGCCCGCGCAGCGTCTCGGTCATCGGCGTGAACGGCTGGTGCTCGGCGAACCAGCGCAGACCCGGCGCCATCGACTCGGCCGGCACGAACGCGGAGCCGAGGAACGGCAGGAACTGGATGAGCAGCGGCTTGTTGCTCGCCGACTCGACCGTCTTGGACTTGAGCCCGAGCGCCGCCGCCAGCCAGGTGATCGCGAACGTGATCGCGACGAGCAGCCCCGCCGCGGCCAGCCACTCGACCGGGTTCGCGTCGGGCCTGAAGCCGAGCGCGATGGCCACGGCCACGACCAGCACCAGGCTCACCATCGTCGTGAGGAGGCTGCCGATGACATGGCCGGTCATGAACGACGAGCGCGTGATGTTCATGGTGCGGAAGCGGTTGATGATGCCCTCGGTCATGTCCTGGCAGACCGCGATCGAGGTCGACATGGCCCCGGCGGCGACCCCCATGATCACGATCCCGGGCGTCAGATACTCCAGATACGCGTCCCGCCCCGCGCCCCCCGACATCGAGTCCCCGAAGGCGAACACGAAGAGCACCAGCATCAGGATCGGCATCATGGACGCGCCGAGGGACACGGCCGGGTAGCGCAGCGCGTGCTTGATGTTGCGCCGCGTCATCGTCATCGAGTCGTGCACGGCATACGTGAGGGTGCTCATCGCAGGGTCTCCTTGACGTGAAGCGGGTTGGCGGCGGTGCCGTCGCCGGTCAGGGCGAGGAACACGTCGTCGAGGTCGGGGGTGTGCACGGAGAAGTCGGCGGCCTGCACGCCGGTGGCGTCCAGCCGGTCGAACAGGGCGCGCAGCGCGGCGAGATCGCCGTCGCCCGCGATCCGCAGCGCGAGCTCCTGGTCGTCACGGGCCGAACCGGGGAAGGCCTCGGCCGCCCGCTCGTACTCGGCCCAGTCGTTGAACCGCAGCCGCACGTGGCTGCCGGGGATCTGCGCCTTGAGCTCGTCGGCGGTGCCCTCGGCGACGATCCGGCCACCGTCGAGCACGGCGATCCGGTCGGCCAACTGGTCGGCCTCTTCGAGGTATTGCGTGGTCAGGAAGACGGTGACACCGCCGGCTACCAGGGTCCGCACGGTCTCCCACATGGTGCGGCGGCTGCGCGGGTCGAGCCCGGTCGTCGGCTCGTCGAGGAAGATCACCTCCGGGTCGCCGACGAGCGTCATGGCGAGGTCGAGCCTGCGCCGCATGCCGCCGGAGAAGGTGGCCGCCCGGTTGCCCGCGACATCCGCGATGCCGAACCGTTCGAGGAGTTCCTTCGCCCGCGCCTTGCCCTCGCGCTTGCCGAGCCGCAGCAGGTCGGCCATGAGGAGCAGGTTCTCCTCGGCGGTGAGCATGTTGTCGAGCGCGGCGAACTGCCCGGTGACACCGATCGCGGCGCGCACGCCGTCCGGCGATCCGGCGACGTCGTGCCCGGCGACCTGAGCCCGGCCGCCGTCGGCGTCGACGAGCGTGGACAGGATCCGTACGGTCGTCGTCTTCCCGGCCCCGTTCGGCCCGAGCAGGGCGAAGACGGAACCGGCGGGGATGCTCAGGTCGATGCCGTCGAGCACGGTCTTGTCGCCGTAGGACTTGCGCAGGCCGACGGTGGAGACGGCGAGCGGGACCTGTCCGGTCTCGCGCTGAGTGGATGTGGACATGACAGATGAAGGCATGGGGCCCTCCGGTGTGAGGGTGCGGGGTGCTGGGCGTCGGCGAATGCGCCGGTGAAGGTGCTGGTGAAGTACCGCGTCGCGTACGGGAGTTGGGTCCGTGCGCTCAGTGCTTGGCGCGGCGGATGTCGATGTTGCCCCACTTGGTGCGGGCGCGGACCTTGACGGAGTCCTCGGACTCGGCGGGCGCATCGGAGGCGGTCAGGGTGTTGCGGACCTGGCCGTTGTCGGCGTTGGCGTCGAGCCAGGCGGCGGTGCCCTCGCGGATGCCGACCTCGATGGCGCCGTAGTTGGTCTCCAACTGGACGGTGCCGCGGGCGACATCGGCCACCCGCAGGGCGCCGTAGGCGGTGGTGGCGGCGACCGAGCTCTCGGCGCGGCCGATCTCGATGTCACCGTGGGCGCCGTTCACCCGCAGCTCGCCGGTCACGGCGTCGAGGAAGGTGGTGCCGTGCGAGTTCTTCAGTACGGCGTGACCGTCGATGAGGCCGACCCGTACGTTGCTGGAGCTGGCGGTGATCTCGGCCATGCCCTCGACCCGGTCCACGCGGATGGATCCGTGCGCCGACCTGAGACGCAGCGGCCCCGTGGTGTCGAGGCGGAAGTCGCCGCCCGAGGTCTTCACGTCGACCTTGCCGAGCCGGCCCTCGCCGGTCACATGGGTCCAGGAGCCGGTGAGGTCGACGGCCGAGCCGGTGGGCAGCTCGACGGTGACGTTCACGATGCCGCTGGGGCCGATCATGCGGCGCTCCGTCGTCCTGACGGTGAGGACGCCGTGTGCGTAGGAGACCTCCGTCTGCTCGGCGGCCTTGACGTCCTTGCCCCGCTTCGGGTTGCCGGGCTTCACCTCGACGACGGTGTCGGGGCGCTCGCTGGCGGTGAACTGGATGGAACCGGCGCCCACATGGGCGTTGACCGAAATGGCCTCGGGGGTCTCGTACGTAGGCATGGCTGTCCCGTCCTCCTGGCTCGTTGGGGCGTCCCCGCTGGTGGGACGTGGTGTGCCGTTCTGTTGGCTGTGGTGCGGACAGGGCTCGGTGCGGCTAGCGCACCCACCCCGTGAAGCTCTGTCCGACGGTGCGGGTCTTCTCCGGCGTACGGGGTGCCGGGCCGCCGTCGACCGCGGCGGACACGGCGCGCACCAGCCACGCGTTGACCGAGAGGCCTTCGCGGCTCGCGGTCTCCTCGGCGCGGGCCTTGAGGTGGGCGGGCAGGCGCAGGTTGACGCGGGCGGTGCCGCCCTCGTCGGTCTCGGGGGCCGGCGGTGCGGCCGGGGTCTGAAGGGGCTCGGCGGGTCCTGCCGGGGTGTCGCGCGGCTGCGGTGTCACCACGAACTCGGGGTCGAGCCCCCGCAGCCGTACGTCGACCGAACCGGGCGCCAGGTCGCGGGTGATCTCGTCCATGGCGGCGGAGAGCACGTTGAGCATCGTGAGCCGGGTCGCCGACTCCAGTGGAGCGGTGAGCCGCTCGGCCAGCTCGCGTGCTTCGTCCCCACCGGCTTCGGCGGCCACCGCGAGCTCGCGGTGAAGAGTGTCGACGTAGGGCGTGAGGTCCATGACGTCATAGTGGCACCACTATGGCGCCATTCGCAAGCCCTTTGGCGCCACGTGGCGCCACACGGTGCCACGCGGTGCCACATGACGCCGCGGTGGCGTCACGTGAAGGTTGCGTGCACACTGAACCGTTTTTGGCTGCGGTACGTGATCATCGAAGACACATTTATGTCGTACCTCTGAGGAAATTCATGACGCGCAGATGGGCGCTTATCGCCACAATCGCCGTATTGACCGTCGCCCTGGGCTTCGTCGCCTTCCAGTTGGTGCGCGGTCAGGGTTCCGAGAAGGCGACGGCCGACGAGAAACCCGCGGCGTCGCCGAGCCCGAGCGCCAGCGCCGAATCGCTCGACGGCCTCGGATGGTGGCCGCTGCACCGGTCCGGCACCGCGAAGGTCGGCGAGCACGACGCCGTGTTCGGCGACGGCGTGAAGTGGACCGAAGGCCCCGAGGGCGGCGCCCTGCAGCTGAACGGCACCAGCGGATACGCCAACACCAACACCCGCCTCGACACCGCGGGCGAGGACTACTCGGTCGCCGCGCGCGTGCGCCTCACCGACCAGGACCTGAAGGGCATGCACACCGCGCTGTCCCAGGACGGCGACCGCAACAGCGCGTTCTTCCTCCAGTACTCCGGCCAGGACCAGAACTTCGCCTTCAGTTTCCCCGGCGCCCGTACCGTCGCGGAGTCGTCCGAGCAGCCGCAGCCCGACCGCTGGTACCACCTGACCGGCACGTACAGTCAGAAGGACCACCGGATGCGGATCTATGTGGACGGCAAGCCCGCTGGAACCAGGGTTGCTTCCAGCGGCGTCAAGCCCACGGGCAGCGTGATGATCGGACGCGGCAAGTTCGGCGGAAAGGCCACCGACTACTGGAGCGGTGACATCGCCGACGTGCATGTCTACGACCGCGAGTTGACGTCCCGTGAGGTGAGCACGCTCTCCTCTCACGAACCGGGCTGACCGGCGCCGACGCGCCGAACGTCACCGCCGCCGCGTGTCGCCGGGCACCACACGGGTGCCCGGCCGCACGCGGCGGTGCCTGTCGGTTTTCCCCGCACCCGGCGGAACCGTCTTCCCCCACAGACGATCCGGAGAGGAAAGGCCTTGTCGGCCAGTGCTTCGCCCGAAGACCGGATACCCGGCCCCCACGCCGCGGACCTCCAACCCGACGAATTCCTCAGAGCGCTCTACGAATTCCACGGCACCGCGCTGCTGCAGTTCGCCGCGCGGCGCCTGGAGGGCGACTGGCACCGCGCCGAGGACATCCTGCAAGAAGTCGCCATCCGCGCCTGGCGGCATGCCGCGGAACTCGACCCGACCGCGGACTCGGCGCGGCCCTGGCTGTTCACCGCGCTGCGCAACCTCGTCATCGACGGCCACCGGGCCCGCCAGGCCCGGCCCCCGGAGACCGGCGACCCCGAACTCGCCCACCTGCCGGTCTCCGACAACGTGGACCACATCCTCACCACCCAGGTCCTCGTCGAGGCGCTGGGAGACCTGCGGCCTTCCCAGCGCGAGGTCCTGCTGCACGTCCACTACCTCGGACGCACCGTCAACCAGACGGCCAAGGTGCTCGGCGTGCCACCGGGCACCGTCAAGTCCCGCACGTACTACGCCGCGCGCGCCATGCGCGAGGCGCTGAACCGACGCGGGCTGTACGCGCACGGCGCGGTGGACAACGAGGCCGCGTGACACTCAGCCGGCCAGCCGTCCCGCATGGCGGGTGATGCTCAGGCCGAGCGGTCCGGTGTCGAGCGAGCCGTCCGCGTCGGCGCGCCAGCGCCACCCCGTGGGCGCCTCGCCGAGCACGAGCAGGGCGTCCCCGCGGCGCAGGCCGGCGAGCACCCCTTCCCGGCGCGGGAGTTGGGTGGCGTCCACGACGAACAGGTGGGGCACCTCGCCCTGCACCGCGAGCCGGCTGCTGCCCTCGATCAGCCGGAACACCTGCGTGACATCGGCCGAACCGGGCTGCGGCACACCCGCGTTCGCCGACGCCGCACTGGCGAAGGCCTCCTCGAGGCCGGCCGCGCTGTGCAGCCGCGAGCTGCGCGTCTCGTCGCCGCTGAGGAGCCGGCCGTCGGCCACCGAGCCCACCAGCGTGACCTGGGCGAGCGCCCCCACGGGACCGGCGAGCGCCTCAAGGACGAGGGCCCGCGCCAAGCGGCGCACCTCGTCGTCCGGGCCCGTCACCGAGACGGGGCCCGCCGCGCGGGAGAGGTCGACGAGCACCCGGTCGGGGCCGTCCAGGCCCACCGTCACCGTCAGCGCGAACGGCAGGGCCGGCTCACCCTCGGGGCCCGGCCGGTGCAGATCGTCGGGCGAGATCGTCCAGCGCTCGCCGTCCTGCTCGGCCGTCCAGGGCGCGGGCGCGTTCTCCTGGGCGCCGGCGAGCAGCAGCCCGAGCCGCCGCTCCGAGTAGACGACGGCGTACAGATCGGGCAATGTCCGGCCGGAGCGCAGGCATTCGCCCGTCAGCCGACGCAGGCCCGCGTCGACCACGTCGAGCGCCGCCCGGCCCGTGACGGCGGCCGAGGCCTTGACGGGCTTCGGCGGGCGGCCCCGCAGCTCCGTGACGATCAGCACCACCACCGCCGCGATCAGCGCAAGACCCAGCACCGCGGCCAGGACGTACCAGATCATCCACTGACTCCTTGTCACAAAACGGGGGCGGCGCCGTCGCTGCGCTGTGTACCCGATGGCCACTACGGCGCGGGTCGGCGGATGGTTCACCTGCGCTGTCCGTGAACCATCCGCCGACCGGCCCCGTAGTCACGACAGTGGTACGGGAGCCGCCGAACGCGGCTGCCCAGGCCCCCCATTCACCCTGGCTGGAGGACGTTTTCGTGTCGTTGATGTTGACCGTGGTCGAGGTGGGCGGTGACGCGTTCGACGTCCATCTCGACGCCGACCCCGACACGCCCATGAGCGCTGTCGCGGAGGCGCTGGCCGGGGCGGGAGGCGTCCACCGGCCCCCGGAGGGCCTCGGCCTGTACGCCGACGACCGGCTGCTGCCCGGGGACCTGCGGCTGCGCGACGCGCCGTTGCAGCACGCCTCCATCGTGGGCCTCGGCCGCCCGGCCGGCACCGCGGCCGCCGAACCGGACGGCCTGGTGGAGGTCCGTGCGGTCGGCGGTCCCGGAGCGGGCGCCGTGCACCGGATCGACATGGGGGAGTACCGGATCGGCCTCGGCCACGACGGCTCCGCCCAGGTGCTGCGCGCCGTCCCCGACCGCCCGTCCGCCGTGCTCACGGTCGGCCCCGGGGGACGCTGCCGGATCGCGCCCGACGCATCGGCGACCGGCGGCGGCTCCATGCAGCTGGACCGCGAGGACGTCACCGAGGCCACCGCCTGGCCGGTCGGCGCCCAACTCCTCGTCGGTGACTGCCTGCTGGAACTCGCGCTGCCGCAGAAGCCGGACGCGGCCGTGCAGCCCTCCGAGGACGGCACCGGCTGGGACTACAACCGGCCGCCGCGGCTTCGCCCCGCTGAGCGGGTCACCCGCTTCGCGCTGCCCTCGCCGCCCGCTCCGCTCGCCGCCCGTCCGCTCCCGTGGATCACCGCGGCGGCCCCGCTGGTGATGGCCGTCGTGGGCGCGATGGTCTTCGACCGCATGTCGATGCTGCTGTTCGGGCTGCTCTCCCCGGTCGTGGTCGTCGGCAACTACGTGATGAGCCGGCGCACCGGCCGTCAGTCCCACTCCGACAACGTCGCCGAGTACGAGGAGAAGAAGGCGCGCATCGAGGGCGACGCGACGGAGGCCCTCGTCGCCGAACGCACCGCCCGGCGCCGCGGCTTCCCCGACCCGGCCGAGGTCGTCCTGACCGCCGTCGGTCCCCGGCGCCGCCTGTGGGAGCGCCGTATGAACGACGCCGACTTCCTCGAACTGCGCGTCGGAACTGCCGACATGGACTCCGATGTCGTGCTCCAGGACCCGACGAAGGACGAGCACCGCCGCCAGGACCCGTGGACCGCGTACGACGTCCCCGTGACGGTCCCGCTGCGCGAGCACAACGTCCTCGGCATCGCGGGACAGGGCCCTGCCGCGCGCGCCGTGGCCCGCTGGACGGTCGCCCAGGCCGCCGTCCTGCACAGCCCCCGCGACCTCCAGATCCACCTCCTGACCACCGGCGAGCAGGGCCGCGACGGCTGGTCCTGGCTGCGCTGGCTGCCGCACGTCCGCAAGAAGTCCGGCGACACCCCGGCCAGCATCGGCTACGGCACGGAGACCTGCGCCCGCCGCGTCGCCGAACTCACCGCGCTGATCACCGAGCGTGCCACGGCGACGGCGGCCGAACGGCGCGGCAAGAGCGCAGGACCCGACGTGCTCGTCATCCTCGACGGTGCCCGCAGGCTGCGTTCGCTGCCCGGCGTCGCGCAGATCCTGCGCGACGGACCCGCCGTCGGCATCCGCGCCCTCTGCCTGGACGCCGAGGAGCGGCTGCTGCCCGAGGAGTGCCTCGCCGTCGTCGCCGAGGAACCCGGCGGCACCGTACGGGTGGGCCGCTCCGGAAGGGGCACCGTCCGGGGCATCAGGCCCGACATCGTCTCCGCGGACTACTGCCGTTCGCTGGCCCGCGCGATGGGCCCGCTGCGGGACTCGGGCAGCGGCGACGAGGAGGCCGCGGTGCTCCCCGGCTCCGCGCGCCTGCTCGACGTCCTCTCCCTGGACCCGCCGCGGGTCGAGGGCATCCGGGCGCGCTGGCTCGCCGGGGGCCGCTCGACCAGGGCCGCCGTCGGCGTCTCCCTCGACGGCCCCTTCCACCTGGACCTGAAGCGCGACGGCCCGCACGGCCTCGTCGCCGGCACCACGGGTTCCGGCAAGTCCGAACTCCTCCAGACCCTCGTCGCCTCGCTCGCCGTGGCGAACCGCCCCGACGCGATGACCTTCGTACTGGTCGACTACAAGGGCGGCTCCGCGTTCAAGGACTGCGTCGACCTGCCGCACACCGTCGGCATGGTCACCGACCTCGACGCCCACCTCGTCGAGCGGGCCCTGGTGTCCCTCACCGCGGAGCTCACCCGGCGCGAGCACATCCTCGCCGCGGTCGGCGCCAAGGACATCGAGGACTACATCGACCTCCTGGAGCGCGAGCCGGGCGCGGGCCGCGATCCGATGCCCCGACTCCTCATCGTCATCGACGAGTTCGCCTCGATGGTGCGCGACCTGCCGGACTTCGTGAAGGGCCTCGTCAACATCGCCCAGCGGGGCCGCAGCCTCGGCATCCACCTGATCCTCGCGACGCAGCGCCCCAGCGGCGTCGTCTCATCGGAGATCCGCGCCAACACCAACCTGCGCATCGCGCTCCGGGTCACCGACTCCGGCGAGAGCCAGGACGTCATCAACTCCGGTGAGGCCGCCGGGATCTCGCAGAGCAACCCCGGCCGCGCCTACGTCCGTCTCGGCCAGAACTCCCTCGTGCCGTTCCAGTCCGGACGCGTCGGCGGCCGCAGGCCCGGCGCCACGGTGGCCTCGCTGCCCGCGCCCTGGGCGGTGGCGGTCGGCTGGGAACGGCTCGGCGAACCGCTCCCGACGCGGCCCCGCGCCGCGGCAGCGCCCGCCGACGTCGAGACCGACCTCACCGGCCTCGTCACGGCGATCCGCGAGGCGGACCAGCAGATGGGCATCCCCGCCCAGCACAGCCCCTGGCTCCCGCCGCTGCCCGAGGTCCTCGTCACCGGCGAACTCCCCCCGCCCACCCCCTCGGACTACGACCTGGCACCCGTCGCGTACGGCGTCGTGGACCTGCCCGCACAACAGGCCCGGCAGGCCCTGGTGATCGACCCGGCGACGCTCGGGCACCTGCACATCATCGGCTCGCCCCGCCAGGGCAGGTCGCAGACGCTGCGCACCATCGCCGGCGCCATGGCACTCGCCCACTCCGCCGACAAGCTGCACATGTACGGCATCGACTGCGGCAACGGCGCCCTGCTGCCCATCGAGGGCCTGCCGCACTGCGGAGCCATCACCCAGCGCACCCAGCCCGACCGGGTGGCCCGGCTGCTCGCCCGCCTCAACGAGGAACTGGGCCGCCGCCAGGAGATGCTCGCCGCCCGCGGCAGCGCCGACCTGGCGGAACTCCGCCGCGGCCTGCCGGAGGCCGAACGGCCCCCGCACATCGTGCTGTTCATCGACCGCTGGGAGGTCTTCGACAAGCAGCTCGGCGAGTACGACTCGGGGAACCTGTTGAACTCCGTGCTCACCCTGCTCCGGGACGGCGCGAGCGTCGGCATCCACCTGCTGATGACCGGTGACCGGGCGCTGTTCTCCAGCCGCGTCAACGGCTCCACCGAGGACAAGCTCGTCCTCAAGCTGAACGAGAAGTCCGAGTACGGGCAGATCGGCATCACCCAGCGCAACGTGCCGGACGAGATCCCGCCGGGCCGCGCCTTCCGCGCCGCCGACAAGGCGGAGGTGCAGATCGCGCTCCTCACGCAGAACCCGGAGGGCCAGGCGCAGGCCGGGGCGCTCCAGCAGATCGCCGCGCACTGCCGCGAGCAGGCGGCCCAACTCCCGGCCACCACACGGCCGTTCCGCGTCGACACCCTGCCGGACCGGCTCACCTGGGAACAGGCGGTCCAGTACGTGCCACGGCGACTGCCGTCGCCGCGCTGGGCGCTGGCCGGCATCGGCGGCGACGAACTCACGGCGGTCGGACCCGACTTCTCCGTCACGCCGACGTTCATCGTCTCCGGTCCCGCCCGCTCGGGCCGCAGCACCGTCCTGTCGACGCTGGCCATGTCGCTGCTCTCGGTCAGGACACCCATCGTCATCGGCGCGCCCGTCAGGTCTCCGCTGCGCCGGCTCGCCGGACGGCCCGGGGTCCTCGCGGTGTTCGACGAGTCCGACATCGACCCCGCGGCCCTTGAGCAGGCGCTGGCCTCCGCGCCGAACGGCGCCGTGGTGATCCTTGACGACGCCGACCTGCTGCTGAAGTCGAAGGCGGAGTCCGTACTCACCCCGATCGCCAAGTCCGGGGCCGAGACCGGCCGGGGCCTGGTGCTCGCGGGCCAGACCGACCGGCTCTCCTCCGGCTTCTCCGGCTGGCACACGGAGGCCCGCCGCAACCGGACGGGGCTCCTGCTCAAGCCGCAGAACATGAGCGACGGGGACCTGATCGGCGTGAAGATCCCGCGCAGCCGCTTGGGCGGCACCCGCGCGGGGCGGGCGATCCTGCACCTGGGCGACGGGGTGCTGCGGACGGTTCAGGTCCCGGAGACGGTGCTGCCGAAGCCCGGCGGCTGACCCGACGGGGACGTCATGCGCGAGGGCCCCGCACCGGCTTCGGCCGGTGCGGGGCCCTCGCGTTGTGTGCGGGCCGGTGCGCGGGTGCGGGGCCCTCTCGCCGTGTGCGGGCGCCCGTGCATGCGCACCGGTCAGGGGGTGCCGGGCAGATAGCTGTCGTCGTGCACCGGTGGGGTGGTGTGACCGGTGTAGGCCAGCGGCCCGTAGCCCAGGCCGACCACGCCCAGGGCGAAGCCGGCCACGTCCGTGCGGGTCCAGGCGTGGGTGAGGCCCCGCAGGCCGTCCATGGTCGGCAGCCTCAGGGACGACGCGGGGACCCGGAAGCCGTTCGCCAGGATGTTGGTCAGCACCGAGCTCACCGCACCGGTCGGGTTCCGCGCCGCCTTGGCGAGGAACGCGAGATCGTCGATCTTGGACCCGATCCCCTTCATCGCGCCGGCGATGTCGGTGGGGAGCTTCTTGAAGTCCTTGCCGGCGATCCAGATGTTCCTGCGGACCTTCCCCATGGCCTCGGGAATCTGCTTGAACTCGCCCCGGAACTGGTTGAGCCCGCTGCTGATCTTGCTGATGCCGCCGCTCGCCCCGCCCACCTTGACCGCGGACGTGACCGACTTGGCGATCGAACCGACACCCTTGAGAACGGCGCCGCCGCCGAGGAACAGGCCGATGCTGCTCAGCACGATGCCGAGGACGTTGAACTCGCCCTTCTCGGCGCTCATGGACATGTTGATCCCGAACGCCGTCGCGCCGGTCACGAAGCTGGCGATGGACAGGGCGAGTCCGATGCCCTGCAATCCGGGCACCAGCATGGCCAGCACGCCCAGCACACCACTGATGATGCCCAGGACGAAGCTGAACACCTTCCGGATCTTCTCCCAGAGGCTGTAGCCCTCGACGGACTCCTCCCTGGCGTCGTCCAGCTTCTGCGCCGCGACCGAGGCGTCCTCCTCGCGCACCTGCCGCGCGTCCTCCGCGAGCGCCCGGGCGGCGTCCAGATCCCCCTGCGCGTCGTCGGACCGCCGCTGCGCCGAGGACTGCTCGGCGCGCGCCTCGTCCAGCGCGCGGCGGGTGCTCGCGCGGACCTCGTGGTCGTCCGGCGGGTGCTGCGCGGCGTCCAGCCGGCCGATGTCCGCGCCGGCCGCCTTCACCGCCTCGGCGGCCGACTCCAGCCGCTCCTTGGCCTCCCGGCCGTTCTCCAGCGCCATGTCGGCCTTGTGCTGCACGTCGAGCAGCGAGTGCGCGTACGTGTCGAGCGCGCCGGCCGCCTGGTCGTAGGAGCTGTGCAGCTTGCGGACCTGCTCGGTCAGATCACCGAGCTTGTCCCGAAGCTTGTCCATGGCCCGGCCCTCGCCGACCTGATTGTCCTCAAGACCGGAGAGCAGCGGCAGGGCATCCCCCGCGTCGTCGGCCACCGAGCGGTAGCCGCGCGCGAGTCTGCCGAGCATCTCCGCGTCACCCGGGGTCGGATCGTCCGAGAACCCGAACACGTCCTCCCAGTCGGACACCGGCGGACGCACCATGGACGCCACCTCACTTCTCGTCAGTCACGGTGCCCGAGATCCGCGCCGACCGCCGGGTCTGCCCCACGACGGGTCCGGACCCGGGCTCTTACACGATTTCGATCATGCCCCGGACGCATCCGGCCACACGTGCCCGGGTAACCGGCCCTCAGTCAGGAATCGTCCACGTCCGCGTTCACGAATTCCCAGACGTACTCCTGGACCTCGACTGCGGAATCCAGCCGTCGGCGGAGGGCTGAGGTCCTGCGGCAGGCACGACAAGATGGCTCCCGCCGATGAAGTTCGCCGGGATCCCTCTCGCATGTGGTGATTCCCTGCTGGCGCGGACTACTCCTCGAAGTATCCGCCGGGAGCGAGGATCGCGTAATGGAAATACAGCGGAAGGTCGTCTTCCGGATCCATCGGCACCTCTCGGCTCGTATCCCGTGACAGCAGCAGGGCGATTTCGGGGAATACAGTCTCTTCCGCGTCGGGTTCTTCGTCCTCGTCGAGTGATCCGACGGAGTTTCCTTCCTCCGTCAGGATGTGAACGAGTTGACGGGCGGGTGTCCGGAAGATGTCTCTCCCTGAGAAGGTCACCTGCACATCGGCATCGTCGTCCTCGAACCTCCATGCCTCGACGGCGGTCAGCGTGGCACCGTCGTCGCAGATGAGCACCACCTCGAACTGCGGGTGCTGGACGACTGCCTTGAAGTCTCCGAACTCCGGATCCGGGGCGGTCGGCGAGACTTCTCCCCACGCGGAGGCAATGCGCATCGCCTCCTCGATCGGGGTTCCGAAAAGCAGTGGGCCCATCCCTCGCCCCGGAGTCATTTCCAGCTGCACTACGCTTCTCTCACTTCAGATGCTTGTAGTCGACCGACCAGTTGTTCTTCTTCAGCACATCCTGGAGCCCCTTGTTGGTGGGCATGCTGGTCACCGCGTCCGCGATGTGCGTGTCGTACTTGTTTCCGAACTTCGACCGGACGTCCTTGATCTCAATGGCCATCGCCTGGTCGAACTTACCCTGATTCACGAGGCTCCGTTGAAGGGCTTGCGTCCTCTTCGCCGCCTTGCTGGAACCGGTACTTGTCAATGCACGGTGATCGGCCTTATCCATCCGGATCGCAGGGCCACTGTGTGCCGTCAGGTTTGGATTTGTGCGCCCCACGTAGGCCGTCTTCGCAGGCATGTGGTGGATCTCGTTCCCGGAGCGAGCAGGGGTCAACGCGCCGTACCAGCCACCCTTGTCAGTACATGCTGATGGTGCGAGTCCAAGGACGTCCGTGCTCTGGCGTGGATTGTTTACATACCCGACCGGGTTCGGTGCCGGTTCAAGACCCAACGGGTCCGGGGACGCATACCGTCCCGTCTCCGGATCGTAGTGGCGGAAATAGTTGTAGTGGAGGCCGGTTTCGGGGTCTTCGTACTGGCCGGGGAAGCGGAGTGGGGTGGTGGCGGTGGCTTCGCGGTTGCGGGTGGTGACACCCCACAGGGTGGTGCGGGAGTGCCAGGCGATGTGGCCGGTTTCGTCGACGAGTTCGGTGGGGGTGCCCACCAGGTCGGTGACGATCGCGAAGAAGCGGGAGTCCCACTCTTCCTTGGTGAGGTCGTCGGTGGGGCGGGGCTTGCGTTCGAGCTGGGTGAGCGGGCGGTCGTCGTCGTGTTCCCAGGTGAGGGTGACGCCGGTCGTGCTGTCGGTCTGCTCGGCGAGGGTGCTGCCGTCCCACGTGAAGTGCACGGCACCGGCGACCGAACCGTCCTCCGCCATGCGGTACTTGGCGGTGCGGCGGCCGATCGGGTCGTAGGTGTAGCGCCACAGAACGCCGTCGGGGGTCGTGCACGAGACGAGGCGGTCCTCGGTGTCCCATGCGTAGCGCCAGGTGTCGGGTTTCTTCGACAGCCTGCGCTTCTGGCGCAGCACCATGCGGCCCGCGGCGTCGTGCTCGTAGCGCACGCCCCCCGCCGTCTCGACACGGGTGCCGGTGTAGGTGCGTTCGCCGCGGGCCTCGGCCCGGCCGCCCTTCTCCGGCCAGGTCGCCTCCGTCTGGTTGCCGGCCTGGTCGTAGGCGTAGGACTCGGTCCAGCGGTCGGCCGTCACCGTCAACGGGCGTCCGACGGGGTCGAGTTCCAAGCGCTGGCCGGTGCCGGTGACCGCATCGGTGACGGCTGTGAGGTGGTCGTCCGCGCGGTAGGTGTAGCTGCGGCTGCGCAGGGAGCGGCCCTGTGCGACAAGACCGTGGGCGACCGTACGGCCGACCGAGTCCCATGCGGTCGACGCTTCCACGGGCGAGGCGTCCGTGCCCCAGACACGGGCCAGTTCGCGGCCGAGGACGTCATGGGTGAAGTCCAGCCGGTGCCCCCCGGTGGTGAGGGCGTCGCGATTGCCGGCTGTGTCGTAGCCGAGTTCGGTGACGGCGCCCGTGGGCGTGACACGGGAAGTGCGGCGGCCGAGGACGTCGTAGGTGAAGCGGGTGGTACGGCCGTCGACGGTCTCGGCCAGGGCCCGTCCCATGACGTCCCGTTCGAACTCCAGCGTCGTATGGGGGGAAGCCGCTCGGACGAGTTCCCTGTTCGCGTCGTACGTGTACGACGTGGACGTTCCCCCGACATTCTTGGCCAGCAGATCACCGATGGCGTTGTACTCGAGGGTGATCTCCTCGCCCAGGGGTGTGGTGCGGGAGACCACGCGGCCCACGGCGTCGTGCGTGTAGGCGATTTCCCGACCGTCGAAGTCGGACTCCTTGGCCAGCCGACCCGCACGGTCGTGGGTGTAGTCCCAGGTCAGGCCCTGTGGGTTGGTGACCCGGGTGAGGCGGAGCTCGGGGTCGTAGGCGAAGGTGTAGCGGACGCCGTCGGGTCCGGTACGGGCCGCGAGCTGGTCGAAGTGGGTGTACTCGAAACTGGTGGTGGCACCCGTGGGATCCGTGTGGGTGAGGCGGTTGCCCTCGCCGTCCCAGGTCAGCCGCTCGCTCCGACCGTCGGGCGTTGTCCGCTCCGACAGGTGGCCCTCGACGGTCCACACCGCGCGGGTGATCGCGCCCAGCGGGTCGGTGATGGTGGTGAGGCGGCCGAACGCATCGCGTTCCATGGTCGCCCTGTTGCCGGCCGAGTCGCCGATCGCCAGGGGGAGGCCCGCGTCGTCGACCTCGTACATGAACACCGTGCCGGACGCGTCCGTGGCCGAGGCGATGGCGCCGCTGCCGTGATGGGTGAAACGGTCCGTGGCTCCGTCCGGGGCGATGACGGTCGTCAGGTTGCCTCGCTCGTCGAACTCCTGCTGCCAGGTCACCCCGTGGCTCGTCGACGTGGTGAGGAGGTTCAGTGCGTTGTACGTCGCCGTGGACCGGGTCTCGTCGGGGAGCTCGATGGCGGTGGGGTTGTGGGACCGGTCGTACTCGAAGCGGGTGGTGTTGCCGAGGGCGTCGGTACTGGCCAACAGGTTGTCGTAGCGGTCCCACTCGGAGGTGGTGGTGTGGCCCAGGGGGTCCGTCTCGGCGACGACCTGGTAGAGGTCGTTGAGCTGGTAGGTGGTCGTGGCACCACACGCGTCGGTGAAGTGCGTCCGGAGCTCGATGGGGTCGTAGGACCAGCGGGAGGAGAGGTAGCCGTCGGGGCCGACGGTCTCGGTGATGCGGTGGGCGTCGTCGTAGACGTAGCGGTAGGTGGAGCTGTTGCGGTCGGTCCAGGAGGTGATGCGCGAGTCGTCGTCGTAGCCGAACACCATGGGCCGGCCGGAGGAGTTGACGACGTGGGTGAGGTTGCCATCCGCGTCGTGTTCGTAGGACGTGACCTCGACGGGGCCGTCCGGCGTGGTGACGGCGAGGCCGGTGATCAGGCCGGCGATGCAGCGGACGTCGACGCGGTAGCCGCCGGAGTGGACCAGCGTGGTCGGGGTGCCGTCCTCCAGACGCGAGATGGTGACGCTGTTGTCGTTGCGGTCGTGCCAACGGGTCAGCCAGTACAGGCCGTTCTCGTCGTCTGGGTGGTCCGCGAAGGTCTGGACGAGGCCCGAGTGGGGGTCGGTGACGCGGTAGGTGACCCGGCCCGTGGTCTCGTCCGTTCCCGCGCAGGTCAGGGGGATGCGGGCGCCTTCGTCGGGCCACACAGGGGCGGCGGACTCGGAGGCGGGGAGGCCCGGGTAGGTGAGGATGGACCCGTCTTCGCGGGTCCACCACACGCGCTCCTGGTCGTCGATCTCCAGGCGTTCGTCGAGGGTGGAGGCCCAGGAGGGGCCGAAGAACTGGCCACAGCGGTAGGTCGAGAGATACGTCCGGGAGATCGTCAGCGACAGCACGCCCGGCAGCGACAGATCGGTCTGGGGCAGAACCATCTCGCCGCTGGCCACGTCGACGGGGTCGGTCGCGCACTTGCGATTGCCCAGACCCCGGCTCACGCTCTGAACGTTGCCCGTCCTGGCCGAGGCGGGCTTGACGCCCTTGAGGGCGGAGCCGATTCCCTTGATTCCCTTGAGGAGTGCGCCGCCGCCGGCGACGAGGCCGACGAAGCCGAGGACGATCTCGGCGATGTCCCAGTCGCCGGTCTCGGCCATGATCGACATATTGATGCCCAGTGACGCGGCACCGGCCACGACGGCACCGATGGTGAGCGCGATGCCGAGCCCCTGCAGGCCGGGTATCAGCAGCGCGAGCACGCCCAGGACGGCGCTGATGATGGCGAGTGCCTTGCTGAACGCCTTCTTGATCTTGTCCCAGAGGCTGTAGCCCGCAACCGACTCGTCTCTCGCGTCGTCCAGCTTCTGGGCGGCTACGGAGGCGTCCTCCTCGCGCACCTGCCGGGCGTCCTCGGCGAGCATCCGGGCCGCATCCAGGTCCGCCTGGGCATCGTCGGCGTGCGCCTGGGCGCCGGCTTGTTTGCTGTGGGCCTCGTCGAGGGCACGCCGGGTGCTGGCGCGGGCTTCCTTGTCGTCCGGCGGATGCTTCTGGCCGTCGAGGTGACTGATGTCGGCACCGGCCGCACGCACGACCTCGGTGGCCGACTCGAGCCGGTCCTTGGCCTCGCGGCCCTTCTCCAGGGCGTTGTCGGCGTTGCGCTGCTGGTCGCGCAGCGAGTGCACGTACGTGTCGAGTGCGCCGGCGGCCTGGTCGTAGGAACTGTGCAGTTTGCGGACCTGGTTGGCCAGGTCGCCCAGCTTGTCCCGGAGCTTGTCCATTGTCTTGCCCTCGCCGACCTGGTCGTTCTCCAGGCCGGAGACGAGGGGCAGGGCATCGCCCGCGTTGTCCGCCACGGAGCGGTACTGGCGGGCGAGATCGCCGAGCATGTCCGCATCACCGGGGGTCGGGTCGTCCGAGAACCCGAAGACATCTTCCCAATCGGACACCGCAGGACGCGCCATGGCCATCCCCCATCTTTCTTTTGGCCGGATCCGGGCAGACCGGCAACGGCTGCTGCATTAGATAACGAACGGTCAGGTTTTGTGCTCGCCACAGGAACTGCATTTCCTCCTGCGGCAGTTGCTCCTCGGCTGCAAGAGAACTGGCGGGCCCTCTTCACGCATCGGCGCCGATTCGAGACCGCAGCGTCTGCGGGAGTTCGTACACCGTCTCCCTGGGCAGCAGGCTTCTCGCCTCTTCCGTCTCCCCGTCACGCACCCGTGCATGAATGCGGTGCGCCAGCGTGGTGGCGTCGGTGATGCCCACCACCCATGCGTCGACGTACCGTTCCACCGCTTCGCCGGACAGGCCCACCTGTACCGCCTTGCGGTCGGTGCGATCGAGGTGCAGATCCCGGTCAGGGTCCCACTGCACCCGGACCGGGCTGAGACGTTTCTGCCGCCGCCACTCCTCCATATCGGAATGAACCGAGCGGGAATGACTGCTGAGGCTCGCATGGGCCAAGGCCCACTCGAATCCCTCGCGTCGGATCTCCACCGCCAGAATGCGTTCCTGGGAGGGCTTGGAGGCCCAACCCGACCGGTACATCATCCACAGGAAGGAAGGCTTGATCCAGGTCATGCGGTCGCGCTTGAACGGCGCGACGAAGGTCCCCGCTTCCAGCGCCGCATCGGCGACGGCGGGCGAGTACGCCTGGTACACCGTGATCGTCTCATCGGTGTACAGAGCGCGTACCGCCCGCTCCTGATGCCGCTCCCCTGTGCTCACGTCTTCCCCGGAATCCCGCCGCCGGACGAGGCGGCCCACACCTCGGTGCGCGACAGCTCGGGGCCCTTCACGCTCGTGGCTCCCGCGGTGAAGGCGAGCCAACGCAGTTCGTCGCAGCCGAAGAAGGATTCGCCCCAGGCGTCCACCCAGATGCGGACCTGCGACGGGCCTTCGCAGGTGGCGTCCCACCAGGCCCACCCCCGCGAGTCCTCTTCGGGATCGAACCGGTACAGCCACTCCTGGACGTCCCACTCGGCGGCGCCCTTGAGTTCGAGGTAACAGCGCATTCCGGTCAGGGAGAACTCCGGCGCCTCCTCCGAGCCGCCGGAACCAATCGCGCGGAACCAGGCGGGAAGGTTCTCCTCCGGGAGGTCCGAATCGTCGAACTCGGCCGTTCCGGCCAGTTCCAGAGCCACCTGGAGAACGGAGCGCAGCCGTTCCACGTAGACCGCCGGTGAACCGTCCACCTGTACGTCGAAACGCGACAGCACGGGCGGGGCATCCTCGGCCGACGGAACGCTCCGGACCCGGCGCAGTTCTTCCGTGACACTCTCGAGATCGTGAATCATTCCGAACGCCGCCTCAGCCTTCCTGCACAACCCTGCCGGACCCGGGGACGATGTTCGCCCGCAGGTCGTTGAACATGCTCTTCGGAATACCGTAGAGGTCGTTACCCATGGTCGGATCGGAGATCTCCGGACGCGTCTGCAGCTGCTTCCGCCATTCGGCCTTGGAGATGTTCCTGGGGTCGGGATTCCGCTGCGGGATGGCCTCGGCACGGACGCGTTCGCGGAATTCGTCCCGCACGCCGAACTTCACAATCTGGCCGCCGTCGCCGCGGAATGCCGTGGTGTGCCTGAGGTCGCCACTCATGTTGACGTACAACTTCCCGTTGCCATTGAGGCTCACCTCGCCGTTGGGGCCGATCTTGATGCGCTGGCTCATCGGGTGATCCGTCTGCTTCCGGAACACCGGAACGTCGGTGCAGGATTCGGGCGCCAGCCCCATCGCGTCGCTGTCCGTGTGCGGATTGTGCACATACGTCGACGGGTTCGGCGCCGGCACAAGACCCAGCGGATCCGGTGACGCGTATCGCGCCGTGTCCGGGTCGTAGTGCCGGAAGAAGTTGTAGTGCAGGCCCGTCTCGGGGTCGGCGTACTGGCCCGGGAAGCGCAGCGGGGTGTAGGCGGTGGCATCGCGGTTCCAGGAGGTCCGGCCCCACAGCGTGGCGTGGGACTGCCACGCCACGCCGCCGTCCTCGTCGACGAGTTCGGTCGGCGTGCCCACCAGGTCCGTGACGATCGCGAAGAAGCGCGAGTCGACCTCGGACTTGCTCAGGTCCGCGAGACCCTGCCCGTCCGACCGCGGCCTGCGCTCCAGCTGGGTCAACGGCCGGTCGCCTTCGTGCGCCCAGGTCAGGGTCACGCCGTTGGCCGTGTCGGACTGCTCGGCGAGCCGGGTGCCGTCCCAGGAGAAGTGCACGGCGGACACCGCCGAACCCTCCTCCGTCAGACGGTACTTGGCGGTGCGCCGGCCCAGCGGGTCGTAGGAGTACGTCCAGCGCCCACCGTCCGGAGTGACGCACGCCGTGAGCCGGTCCTCCGCGTCCCACTCGTACCGCCACGTGTCCGGCTTGCGCGACAGACGCCGCCGCTGCCGGAGGACCATGCGGCCGCCGGTGTCGTGTTCGTACCGGACCGCGCCCGCCGACTGGACGCGCGTTCCTTCGTAGGACCGCTCGCCGCGGGCCGTCGTGTGGCCCGCGGAGTCCGGCCAGGAGCCCTCGGTCTGGTTGCCCGCCCGGTCGTAGGCATAGGTCTCGGTCCAGCCCTCGGCCTTGACCGACAGCGGGCGGCCCACCGGGTCGAGCTCGAACATCCACGTGGCGCCGCCCAGCGCGTCGTGCACCGAGGTGACGTGACTGTCGCCGCGGTACCCGTAGGTCCGCGACCGCACCGCTCGTCCCGGTACGGCCAGGTCCTGCGCCACCTTGCGTCCCGCCAGGTCCCAGGCGGACGTCAGGGTGACGGGAGATGCCTCCGGGCCGAAGGAGCGTGTCAGCTCGCGGCCCATGGCGTCGTGGGTGAAGGCGACGGTGTGTCCGTCGGAGGTGATCGACGCGGGGTTGCCGAACGGGTCGTACGCGTACTCCGTGACCGCGCCCGTCGGCGTCGTCCGGGAGGTGCGGCGGCCGAGGCCATCGTACGTGTACCGCGTCGTGCGGCCGTCCACCGTCTCGGACAGCAGCCGCCCCACGAGGTCGTGCTCCATCGTCAGGGTCGACGTGGGGGACTCCGCCCCGGTCAGCTGACCGCCCGCGCCGTAGGTGTAGCGGGTGACCTGTCCGTCCACGTCCTTCGACAGCGTGTGGCCCAGGAGGTCGCGGTGGTACACGAACCGGGTGCCGAGTGCCGTCGTACGGGAGGTCAGACGGCCCAACGGGTCATGGCCATAGGCCTGTTCGCGGTTGTCGAAGTCGGACTCGGCGACCAGGCGGCCTGCCGCGTCGTAGGTGTAGTCCCAGGTCAGCCCGTACGGACTGGTGACCTGGGTGAGCCGCAGCTCGGGGTCGTAGGCGAAGGCGTAGCGTGCACCGTCCGGTGTGGTCCGGGCGGCCGGCTGGTCGAAGTGGGTGTACTCCATGGCCGTGGTGCCGCCGGCCGCGTCGGTGTGGGAGATGCAGTTGCCCTCGCCGTCCCACGACCAGGACTCCACCTCGCCGTGCGCGTCGGTGCGGGTGGCGATCCGTCCCTCGACCGTCCAAGTCAGCCGGGTGATTCCGCCCATGGGGTCGGTGTAGGCGACGCTGCGGCCGAAGGCGTCGCGTTCCAGCGTCGCGCTGTGGCCCTGTGCGTCGGTCACGGACAGCGGAAGTCCCGCGCCGTCGTTCACGTACCGCGTCCGCATGCCGGTCGGGTCGGTGACGGACGCCGTGGCACCGGTGCGGTCGTGTTCGTAGCGCAGGGTCACACCGTCGGGTCCGGTGGTGGCCGTCGGGTTGCCCCGCTCGTCGTACTCGTGCCGCCACACCGTCCCGTCCGGACCGGTCGTCTCGACCGGCAGGTTCAGCGCGTTGTACACCGCGGACGAGCCGTTCCCGTCCGCGAGGTGCACGGCGGTGAGGTTGCGGGAGACGTCGTACTCGAAGCGGGTGGTGTTGCCGAGGGCGTCGGTGCGGGCGAGGAGGTTGTCGTAGCGGTCCCACTCGGAGTGGACGGTGTGGCCCAGCGGGTCCGTCTCGGCGACGACCTGGTGCAGGTCGTTGAGCTGGAAGACGGTCGTGGCGCCGCAGGCGTCGGTGTAGTGGGTGCGCTGCTCGGCCGGGTCGTAGCTCCAGTGCGAGGAGAGACGGCCGTCGGGGCCGATGGTCTCGGTGACCCGGTTCGCCTCGTCGTAGACGTAGCGGTAGGTGGAGTAGTTGCGGTCCGTCCAGGCGGTGATGCGCGAGTGCTCGTCATAGTCGAACACCATGGCCCGGCCCGACGAGTTGAGGACGTGGGTCAGATTCCCGTCCGCGTCGTGCTGGTAGGACAGCACCTCCACTGACCCCTCGGGCGTGGCGACCGCCACGTCCAGCAGCAGGCCGGCGACGCAGTTCAGTTCGACGCGGTAGCCGCCGGAGTGGACCAGGGCTGTCGGAGAGCCGTCCGCCTCCCGCTCGACGTGCACCTCGTTGCCGTTGCGGTCATGCCACCGAGTCAGCCAGAACGTACCCGTCTCATGACCACCGACGTCGACGGAGCGGTCCGCGAAGACGCAGACGAGGCCCGTGTGCGGATCGACGACGCGGTAGGTGAGGACGCCCTCGGCGGACGTCTCGGCCGTCAGCGGGAGGCGGGGCCCCTCCTGCGGCCACACCGCGTCCTCGCTCCCGGTGGCGGGAAGTCGCGGGTAGGTCAGGATCGACCCGTCCTCCCGCGCCCACCACACCACGCCCGTGTCGCCGACCTCGAGGCGTTCGTCCAGCGGCGAGGCCCAGGAGGGGCCGAAGAACTGGCCGTAGCGGTAGGCCGACAGATGCGTGCGCGTCAGCCGCAGCGGCAGTACACCCGGCAGGTCCACATCGGTCTGCGGCAGCAGCATCTCGCCGTTGGCCACGTCGACCGGGTCCGTCTTGCAGGTCTTGCCGCCCGCGGGACGGCTGTTGGAGCGGATGCCGGACCCGATGTTCTTCATCGAGTTGGGCTTGACGCCCTTGAGGGCGGAGCCGATTCCCTTGATTCCCTTGAGGAGTGCGCCGCCGCCCGCGACGAGGCCGACGAAGCCGAGGACGATCTCGGCGATGTCCCAGTCGCCGGTCTCGGCCATGATCGACATATTGATGCCCAGTGACGCGGCACCGGCCACGACGGCACCGATGGTGAGCGCGATGCCGAGCCCCTGCAGGCCGGGTATCAGCAGCGCGAGCACGCCCAGGACGGCGCTGATGATGGCGAGTGCCTTGCTGAACGCCTTCTTGATCTTGTCCCAGAGGCTGTAGCCCGCAACCGACTCGTCTCTCGCGTCGTCCAGCTTCTGGGCGGCTACGGAGGCGTCCTCCTCGCGCACCTGCCGGGCGTCCTCGGCGAGCATCCGGGCCGCATCCAGGTCCGCCTGGGCATCGTCGGCGTGCGCCTGGGCGCCGGCTTGTTTGCTGTGGGCCTCGTCGAGGGCACGCCGGGTGCTCGCCCGCGCCTCTTTGTCGTCCGGCGGATGCTTCTGACCGTCGAGGTGACTGATGTCGGCACCGGCCGCACGCACCACCTCGGTGGCCGACTCCAGCCGGTCCTTGGCCTCCCGCCCCTTCTCCAGGGCGTTGTCGGCATTGCGCTGCTGATCACGCAGCGAGTGCACATACGTGTCGAGTGCGCCGGCCGCCTGGTCGTACGAACTGTGCAGTTTGCGGACCTGGTTGGCCAGGTCGCCCAGCTTGTCCCGGAGCTTGTCCATCGTCTTGCCCTCGCCGACCTGGTCGTTCTCCAGGCCGGAGACGAGGGGCAGGGCATCGCCCGCGTTGTCCGCCACGGAGCGGTACTGGCGGGCGAGATCGCCGAGCATGTCCGCATCACCGGGGGTCGGGTCGTCCGAGAACCCGAAGACGTCTTCCCAATCGGACACCGCTGGACGCGCCATGGCCGCTACCTCACTTTTCCTGTTCTGCGTCGGTCGTATCGGCTGCGGCGGTCGTGCCGGTCGTGCCGGTCGTGCCGGTCGTGCCGGTCGTGTCGGCCTGGCCGTCGAAACGGAGCGACTCCGCGATCGCGTCGAAGACCTCGTAGAACTGCTCCGCCAGATCCACGTTGGGAGTGGAGCTGGCGATCACCAGGTAGTCGTGGGTGTTGGGCACCGGGACGAGGGTGTGCCGCACCGCGGTGGGCACCCGCGTCCCGTGGTAGTCGATGTCCTCGATACGGGAGATCCGCCCGGCTGCCCCGGCATGCGGAAGCTCCACCAACTCCACCTCACCGGGCGGCAGTCCGCTGCCCTCCGCGTCGGTGCCGAGCTGCACGCCTGCGGCCATGACGAGGTCCGCCAGATCCTCCGACTCCCCCTCGGGAACGGTGATCCGGAGCACCACGGTCGTCGCGCTGAGCACCAGCGGACCGCTGCCCGCGCGCAGGATCCTGATCATCCCCGACGCCCGCAGCGCGCCCTTCGCGTGCGCCTCGCGGGCGGTGCGCCGGGTGGTGCGGATCAGCCCGTCCAACTGCTCGCGGGTCAGCTGCGGGGCCTTCTCCACCTGTGCCTCGATACGGCGGCGGATCGACGCGTCCCGCGTGCTCGGGTCGAGGTCGAGATGCCACCACGAATCGGGGAACCTCAGGCTGTACTCCGCGGGCGCGGCCGCCTCCGGCTGCTCCGTGGTCGGTTCCGTCATGGCGCTTTTCCCTTCGGCGCGACGTTCCTCCGTCACGCGTCCTTCTTGTCTTCGTCCAGCGATTTGACGGTCTCGTCGTCCGTCTGCGTGAAGTTCTCGGCGATCGTGTCCGTGTTGTCGGCGAACGTCTTCACGTTGTCGTGAACCCGCTCGTGACCCGCCACCCACGCCTTGTCGAACGCGTCGAGGGCGTCCGCGAGCGTGCTGTCGCCGGCCAGGCTCTTGAAGTCCCCCGCGCCGCCGGTGGCGTTGTAGAGCGTCGCGGAATTCCCGATCAGATCCCCGATGTTCTGGAGCTCCTTGACGGTGTCCTTCAGGTCCTGCACAGGCACGCTGATGTTGCCCATCGGTGTCTCCTCTCCTGTCCCAGCCGCCCAGCCCCGCCCTCACAGGGAGAGCGGGGCCGGACGATGCGGGGGAGCTTCAGCCGATGGAGCCGGCGGTCTGGTCGTCGGTGTCGACGAACGCGTCGGCGACCTGCTGGATGAACTCGCTGACACCCTGCAGACCCTCGATGGCCTTCTCGGTGCCGTTCTTGTACTCCTCCCAGTACGGGCGGAACTTGCTCTCCGAGCCGGGCGTCGCGTAGGCCGCCTCGACCATCTCGTCCATCTTGGTGTTGGCCTCGTGCAGGCTCTGCTGCATGAGTTCCTTCTGGTTCTGCAACCAGGTGGACGCCTCACGCATCTCGTCGGGGCTGATCTTGATGTTGCCGCCGGCCATCTCGGTTCCTTCTCTCGTCTCGATTCGCCCGCGGTCCTAGATCCGCGCACACCGGGGTCTACGGGGCACCTGGCGAGGCGGTTCACGTGTGGTTCGCGGCTGTTGCGGAACGGTGACGAAAGGGGAGGGGGTCCGGACCAGGGGGAAGACACTTCGGCACATCCGTTTGCGCCGTGCAGGATGAAGCGGCCGTGCAGGATGAAGCGATGGAGAACGTGACCGCGAACGAAGAGCCATTACGCGGTGGTCGCATCACCTCTGGCGTCGTCAGGGTCGGGAACACCGTTCGTCGACCGGCGACCGCGTCGTCGCCGTTCGTCGTGGAACTGCTGACGCATCTCCACCACCAGGGCTTCACCGGCGCCCCACGCCACCTGGGGTTCGACTCGGACGGCCGCGAGACCTTGAGCCACCTACCCGGCTGGGTGCCCGCACGCTTCCAAACGTGGCGTGCCCACCAGATCGCCGCCGCAGGCACCCTGCTCCGCGCCTTCCACGACGCCACCCGCGACAGCCACCTCACCGGCCCCCGTTCAGTGGTCTGCCACCACGACCCGGGACCGAACAACACGGTGTTCTCGTGCGGCGTCCCGACGGCCTTCATCGACTTCGACACGGCGGCCCCTGGCGAACCACTCGAAGACCTCGGCTACATGGCGTGGACCTGGTGCATCAGCTCCAAACCCACAGCCCCACCCCCAACGTCCCAAGCCGCCCAGCTCCGCACCCTCACCGACGCATACGGCCTCGACGCCGCCTCCCGCCCACACATGCTGGACGCCGTCCTGACCCGCCAACTCCGCAACGCCGCCTGCTGGCGTACCCACCTCACGCCCCCACCCCCACCCGTGGCATCCGCCACCCAAATCCACGAACGCATCCACTGGTCCGAACGGGAGCACGCCTACACATCAACCCACCGCTCGACCTTCGCAGCAGCCCTGACCTGACTTGGCCTGACCGGTCGGCCGGCCCGGGGACACCCTCCCCACCTTGTGACTGTGACGCCGGGCCACGACATATTCGTGGCCCGACGCCACAGTCCTCCTGGCTGCCGTACCACCCGGCCCACGCACGACACGCGACGCCCACATGCCCGACGGAGTGCCGGCCTGCCGCCACCCCTCCTCCAACCAGCAAAAAGGCCCTACCGGAGTAGGGCCTTTCAAAGGCGCCCCCGGCAGGACTCGAACCTGCGGCCAAGCGCTTAGAAGGCGCCTGCTCTATCCACTGAGCTACGGGGGCCGGTGTGTGGCCGGTGGCTTGGTCGGGGGATGTGGGGTGATCCGTGACCTTGCCGGGGACAAGGATAGGGCTCCCGGGTCCCTGCCCTTGCTGCTTCGCCTCCGCGGCACGATGTGGAGGTTCAGTGAAGCGGTCCCGATAATCGCAGGTAGGTACGAATCCTGCAGCGCTTTTGGCGTCATGCGCCTCGGGTGTTGTGCACTCGTTATGCCTGCGCCCCCAGTCGCCCCTTCCGTCCCGCTGTGTGCTTCCTGTGCCTTATCGCGTAACTTATCGGCGCGCAGACGCGGTCATATGCTTCATAAAGCAGCCAAAGTTGGGCATTCTTCACGTGTGGTGACCTTGGACGTTCGGCCTCAGCTGCTCGACGCAATTACCGCGGTGCGCGACCGTGTCGCCGCCGCGCGCTTTCCGCTCCCGCTCGCGGGGGCGCCACGCGCGCGTGCCAATCGCGGCGAGCTGCTCGCACAACTCGACGACTATTTGGTGCCCCGCCTGCGGGCTCCCGAAGCGCCCCTGCTCGCCGTGGTCGGCGGCTCCACGGGCGCCGGCAAGTCGACCCTGGTGAACTCCCTCGTGGGGCGTGTCGTGAGCGAGGCCGGAGTGCTGCGGCCGACCACGCGTACGCCCGTCCTCGTCTGCCACCCGGATGACCACCACTGGTTCTCCGGGATGCGGGTGCTGCCCGACCTCACGCGCGTATGGGTGCCCAAGCAAGCCGATGGCGGTCATGGCAGTCATGGCGGCCATAGCAGTCATGGCGGTCATGGTGGTCATGGCGGCCTGGAAGGGGAGGGGGAGGAGGAGGGTGACCTCGAACCCGTTCCCGACGCGGAGGAGCGGGTGCTGCGCGTGGAGACCTCTGGGGTCCTGCCGCGCGGGCTCGCGCTGCTCGACGCCCCCGACATCGACTCCCTCGTCGCCGAGAACCGGGTGCTCGCCGCACGGCTGATCAGCGCCGCCGACGTGTGGGTCATGGTCACCACCGCCTCCCGGTACGCCGACGCCGTGCCGTGGCGGCTGCTGCGTACCGCCAAGGAGTACGACGCATCCCTCGTGACCGTGCTCGATCGGGTGCCCCACCAGGTCGTCGCCGAGGTCTCCCGGCAGTACGGTGCGCTGCTCGCCAAGGCCGGGCTCGGCGAGGTGCCGCGGTTCACCGTGCCGGAACTGCCGGAGTCGACCGGCAACGGGGGGCTGTTGCCCGCCACCGCCGTCGCCCCGCTCCGCGCCTGGCTGACCCATCGCGCCCAGGACGCCGATGCACGCGCCCGCGCCATGGCCCGCACTGCCCGCGGCACGCTCGACTCGCTGCGCGCCCGGATGCCCGAACTGGCCGCGGCCGTCGCCGCCCAGCACTCCGCCATGGTCCGGCTCACCTCCGCCGTCGAGGACGCGTACGAGAACGAGCACGCGCGCGTACTGGAGCGTTTGCAGGAAGGGGGTGTGCTCTCCGGGAACGCCCTGAAGCACTGGCGCAGCTACCCGGCGGACTGCGGGGCCGGTGAGCTGCTCGACGCTCTGGTGGAGAGCCTCGGCTCCCTGCTGGCGTGTGCGGTGACCGCGGCCGACGAGCGGGTCGACGAGGCCTGGCGCCGCGAACCCGGCGCGCGCGCCACCGAACTACGTAGGCAGGATCCCGAGCCCGAGACCGCCGAACAGCGGATCGGACTTGCCGTACGGCGCTGGCGGCGGGTGCTCGAGGAGTACGCCGAGGACGAGGTGCGGACCGCAGCCCAGGCCATGGACGGATCGCCGCCCGACGCCGAGGCCGTCGCGGCCCTCGTCGCCACCGGCCTGCTCGGCGGGCGGCGGGGGAAGGCCGCGGGCGAGAACCTGGCCGAGCGGATCGGCGCCCAGGGCGCCCTGCGGCTGCGCGACCGCGGCGGGAAGCTCCTGAGCGAGTACCTGGACACCGTGCTCGGCGCGGAACGCGAGCGTCGGCTCGCGCCGCTCGACGCGCTCGACATCACACCCGAATCCCAGGCCGAGTTGATCGCGGCCCTTTCGCTGCTGCAGAAGGAGAGGTGAGGGCGCTGACCGCCGTCACGGATCAGACCGATCCCGATCCCAGGGATCCCGCCGATCCCGCCAACCCCGTCGATCACACCGGTTCCGTGGATGACTCCGATCTGACGGATCTCGCGGACAACCTTGCGGACAACCTTGGGGGCAACCTTGGGGGTGCGGGAGGGTCGGGGAGCGTAGCGCTTCGAGAAGTCGCGTCATCCGAAGGCGAAGACGACGAAGGCGAAGCCGCGCCTGTCGGTGCTTCTCGGGGCGTGGAGATTCCCGTAGGGCGTACGGAGTCCACCCCCTGGGACGACGGGCTCATCGCGCGGCGCGTCGCCAAGCAGGGCGGCGAGGTGGCGGTGCCGGCCGGATCGGGGACGTACGACGGGCAGTTGAAGCAGCGGCTCGACGCGCTGCGGGAGCTCGTCGGGCTCTCGCGCACCCGGCTCGACGGGGCAACCCTCGCCGAGGCCGGGCAGGTGCTCGACGAGGCCGCGGCCCGGCGGAGGCTGTCGTCACGGCACACCGTCGTTGCCATCGCGGGGGCCACCGGGAGCGGCAAGTCGACGCTGTTCAACACCCTCGCGGGCGTGCCCCTCTCGGAGACCGGTCTACGTAGGCCCACCACTTCGGCGCCGATCGCGTGCAGTTGGACGGACGGGGCCGCCGGGCTGCTCGACCGGCTCGGGATCCCCGGGCGTGCGCGGCGGCGCCCCGCGCAGGGGCAGCAGGGCCAGCAAAGAGAGGCGGCGTTGGACGGGCTGGTCCTCATCGATTTGCCCGATCACGACTCCGCCGCGCTCGAACACCGCGAGCAGGTCGACCGGGTGCTCGGCCTCGTGGACGCCGTGGTCTGGGTCGTCGACCCCGAGAAGTACGCCGACGCGATGCTCCATGAGCGGTATCTGCGGCCCATGGCGGGGCACGCGGAAGTGATGTTCGTCGTGCTCAACCAGGTCGACCGGCTGCCCGGCGACGCCGTCGAGCAGGTCCTGGACGATCTGCGGCGGCTGCTCGACGAGGACGGCATCGCGCTCGGCGAGCACGGGGAGCCCGGTGCCACGGTGCTGCCGCTCTCCGCCCTCACCGGGGAGGGCGTGGACGACCTGCGCGACTGCCTCGACCAGGTCACCACCGAACGCCGGGCCGCCGCGCGCCGGATCGGCGCCGACGTCGACGCCGCCGCCGACCATCTGAAGCACGTGTACGCGACCGGGCGGCAGAGCGGGCTGAGCGAGGAGGCCCGCGAGGAGTTCGCGGACCGGCTCGCCGAGGCCGTCGGCGCGGCCGCTGCGGGCCAGGCGGCCGGGCGGGAGTGGAGCCGGGGCGCCAACCGGGCCTGCGGCACGCCGTGGCTCAGGCTCTGGCGCTGGTACGAGGACCGGCGCGCGGTCGGCTCGACCGTCACGGCCCCCGTGGTCCCTGCCGACGAGGAGGTCACGGCCCGGCAGCGCGTCGAGCACGCGGTGCGGGTG
>NZ_JAOZYC010000047.1:0-4563 GCF_035798155.1 Streptomyces endophyticus
ACCCCGGCGTCCGCGAGCGCGGCGAGGACCGCGCGCCGCTCGGCCGGTGGGCGCCCGGCGAGGGAGGTGGCGTGGCCGAGGGCCACCCGCCCCTGGAGGCCGCGCTCGGCGGTGCGGGCGGCGATGAACTCGGCGAGGGCGAAGCGGCTGTCGCCGTGGTCGTCGCCGAAGTCCGCGTGCAGATCGGCCGGGACGCCGTACTCCGCCGCCAGGTCGAGGACCAGCTCCACGTGCCGGTGGCAGTCGGCGAGGGAGGCCTCGTTGTAGGTACACCCCCCGACGACATCGGCGCCCGAGTCCAGCGCCTCACGGAGCAGCTTCTCCGTGCCGGGCGCCTTGAAGATGCCCTCCTGGGGGAACGCGACGACCTGGAGGGTGACCAGGGCCGCCCACTTCTCACGCAGTTCCAGCAGGACGTTGAGCCCGGTCAGACCCGCCACCGGGTCGACGTCGGGGTGGGCACGGATCGCGGTGGTGCCGCTCAGGACGCACATGCGCAGCACCTGCTCGGCACGCGCGCGTACCTCGTCGTGGGTGAACCCCGCCTTGAGCTGCGCGGTGATCCTGATGGCGTCCGCGAGGGATCCGGTGCCCTCCGGGGTCAGCCCGTCGAGCAGTGCCTTGTCCGGGTGCAGATGTGCCTCGATCAGACCGGGCACGACGACACGGCCCGCGCAGTCGAGGACCTCGGCGCCGAGGTCGTCCGGCGGAGCGAGACCGGGGCCGATGGCCTCGATCCGTCCGCCACGGACGCGGATGTCGGTGGGGTCGGGCGAGTCCTCCACACGCGCGTGGCGCAGCAGCAGAGCGGTCACGGTGGTTCTCCTTCGGTCGAGAGATGCGTGACGGGCAAGTGCGGGTGCGGTGCGTGCGGGCGCGACCTGGGGTGGATGTGTGTTGAGGGCCCTACGTCACGTCTCGGCGGGGAAGTCCGCCTTGCGGATCAGGCAGTGGACGCCCTTGACCTGGTCGACCACCTGCGAGACCTCGAAGTCGGCCGCCGCGCTGAGATACGCGTACGCGGTGGCCCGGTCCATGCCGGTGCGCGCGGTGAGGAAGCCGAGCGCGGAGCGCACGCACTGGCGCATCGCCTCGTCGAGGTCGGCGTCGAGCCCGAGCGCGATCCAGTGGGTACGGGTCTCGGCGAACGGCTCCGCGAGCAGCCCGGTCACCCGGCGCGCCGCCGCACCGCGCACCACGGACAGTTGGACCGTCGCCCGCAGCGGTGCCTCCAGGGCGGTGAGCGCCACCTCCCCGTTGCCCTGCGCGAAGTGCGGGTCACCCGCGTAGAAGCCCGCGCCCTCGGTACGTATGGGCAGGTACAGGTTCGAGCCGCAGGTCAGGTGCTTGATGTCGAGGTTGCCGCCGAAGGGGCCCGGTGGCACCGAACTGAGCGTGTCCGCGCCGTCGTCCGTCACGCCCATGATCCCGACGAACGGGCCGAGCGGGAAGCGGGCACTCAGCGTCGGCGTGCAGCGCAGCACGCCGAACTCGGCGCCGTCGCCGTCGCGTTCGACCGTGCAGAACGAGGAGACCGTGCCCTCCGCGGCGCGCTTGGTGTCCGGGCTCGTGAACTGGGCGGCCGGGTCCGGGAGTTCGTCGGGCAGCGAGCCGCGGGTGTGCCGGTTGGAGACGATGCCGTAGTGGGTTCGCCGGTGCAGGCTCAGGGTGCGCACACACAGCAGGTCACCGGGCCGGGCGCCGCGCACCGCGACGGGGCCGGTGACGATGTGCGGGCCGATCAGGCTCTCCGGCCCGCGCCCGAGGTCGGACGCCGCGATCTCCTGTGCGTCGCGCGGCACTTGGTGGGCCGGCACCCCGTAGCCGCCGAAGAACTCCACCGGGTCGCGGCCCTGGTCCGCCAGGATCCCCTCGTGGGAGACGAGGTCGAGCGTGACCGTGTCACCGTCGTCGACCTTCAGCACCGGGGCGCTGTCCGCCCGGGGGAGTACACCCCAGCGGGCGGTGTCGGGCGTGGTGGAGAGGTGATGGCGGCCGTCGACGGGCAGGGCGTCGGGGGAGGGGGCGGCGGAGGTCAGCGTCATATGAGGTCCTTCGGCCGTGGGAGGGCGGGGAGCAGGCGAGCGGCAAGCGGGATGAGGCGGGGGAGGCGGAGAGCGGAGCACGGGGAGGCCGGTGGCAGGGACGATCTTGCTGTCGTCGTGTTACGGACCCGAAGCCGTCGTGTTGCCATTGGCGGTGCCGCTGCCAGTGCCGCTGCCCTTGCCGTTGACCGACCGGACAGTCCGGTCCCTCGGGACGATGCGCGTGCCCGTCGTGCCGCGCAGCGCCTCGCTCAGCGCGCCCGGCGACGTGATCAGGACACGGTGGCCGCCGGAGGCGAGGAAGTCCAGGGCCGAGCGCACCTTCGGCCCCATGCTGCCCTCGGGGAACTGCCCCGCCGCCAGATGCTCGCGGGCCTGCGCCGCGTCCATGCGGTCCAGGTCGCGGTGGTTCGGGGTGCCCCAGTCGAGGGCGATCCGCTCCACTCCGGTCGTCACGATCAGCTCGTCCGCGCCGAGCGCGGAGGCGAGCAGCGCGGAGGTCGCGTCCTTGTCGACGACCGCCTCCACGCCGCACAGCGCCCCGTCGGGCCCGCGCGTGACGGGGATGCCGCCCCCGCCCGCCACCACGACATGACCGGCGTCCAACAGGGTGGCGATGGCGTCGAGTTCGAGGACGGCGTGCGGCGCCGGTGAGGGGACGACGCGGCGCCAGCCGCGCCCCGCGTCGTCGGCGACGGCCCACCCGTGCCGGGCGGCGAGCCGCTCAGCCTCCGCGCGTTCGTAGTGGGAGCCGATGGGCTTGGTGGGCCGGGCGAACGCCGGGTCGTCCGGGTCGACGACGGTGTGCGTCAGCAGCGCGACCGGCCGCGCCCCGGCCGGCAGGGCGTCCGACAGACCGCGTACGAGGATGTAGCCGATGCTGCCCTGTGAGTCGGCGACACACATGTCGAGGTCGAGGAGCGGGAGTTCGGGGGCGAGCTCGGCCGCGAGGTCGGCACGCCGTTTGATGAAGCCGACCTGCGGTCCGTTGCCGTGCGTGACGACCACGCGGTGCCCCGCACGGACCAGTTCGGCCACCGGACGCGCCAACTGCCGGGCGGCGGCGAACTGTTCCGCGATGGTGGCGCGCGGGCCGCCGTTGAGGAGCGCGTTGCCGCCGATGGCGAGGACCGTGACAGGGGCGGCGGGGTGCGTCACGGCCGGCGGCCGCACGGGGGAAGCGGCTGGTGGAGGCGCGGTTCCTGGAGGCATGTCAGGACGATAGAAACGCCGGACGCGGCGGTCATGGGCAGCCGGTGCCAGCGTGTACGCGGGGGCGTTGACGCTCGCTGACAGTGCTTCAGCGGCGGCCGGGTGGGGGTGGGACGCGGCGCCGTCACCGTATCGAAGAATCGTAATCGAAGAATCGTATACAACCTCGTGTCACGAGCGTTTACAGCCCCCGCAGGGGCGCCCATAGTGAGCGGCGTGACCCTTGTTCCGCACACCGTGACGGCCCCCCGTCCCGCCGGTACCGCGGCCCTGACCGTGGCCCAGGCGCTGGAGCTGCCCGCGCTCGCGGGAGCCCGCCTGGCGGCCGGGGAGGCGGGCGCGCGCCGCGGCATCAGGGTCGCCAACATCATGGAAGTGCCGGACATCATCCGCTGGATGCGCGGCGGCGAGTTCCTGCTCACCACCGCCTACGCCGTCCGCGACGACGAGCAGGCGCTCACCGGCCTGGTGCCCGAGCTCGCCGACCGTGGCCTCGCGGCCCTCGGCGTGAAGGTCGGCCCCTACCTGCCGAGGCTGCCCACCCCGATGCTGCGCCGCGCCGACGAACTGGGCTTCCCCATCGTCGAGTTGCCCGGCGACGTCATGCTCAACGACATTCTCTCCGAGGTCATCGGCACCGTACTCAACCGGCAGGCGCTCAGCCTGGAGCGCTCGCAGGCGCTGCGTGACCGGCTCTCGCAGGCCGTCCTCGGGGGCGGCTCCTACGGCGAACTCGTCGTCCTGCTGGTGGCGGAGACCGGCTGCCCGGCAGCCATCCGCGGCCCGGACGGCGGCCTCCTCGCGGTGGCGGGGGACGTGCCCGAGGGCACCCCCGCGTCCGTGACCCGGCCGATCGCCGTCGGCCACCGCAGCGCCGGCGAGGTCGCCCTGTGGGCGGGTCCCGGCTGCGCGCCCGACGAGGAGTGGGGCACCGCCGCCGACCACGTGGCCAGCCTGGCCGGGATGCTCGCCGTACAGGAACGCGTGCTGGCCGAGCGCGAACGCCGGTACCGCACCCTGCTGTTGACCGAACTCGTCTCCCACCCGCCGCGCGACCGCGCGGAGTCGGCGCGCCGGGCCGCGGCGCTCGGCTGGGACCTGGAGCGACCGCACGCCGCCGTGGTCGTCGAGGCCGCGGCGCCCCCGGACGGCGGCGGCGTCCGCCTCACCGAGGAACGCCTGCTCGCCGCCGCCCGCACCGCACTCGGCGCCCACACACCCGCCTGGGGCACCCCCGGAGGCCTCACCGCACTGGTGGCGCCCGACGGCGCCGAACTGCGCCGCCACTGCGAGGCGTTGCGCCGCG
>NZ_JAOZYC010000048.1:0-4029 GCF_035798155.1 Streptomyces endophyticus
GGTGCCTGCGGCTCCGGCCGCGGTTCGCCCCAGGCGGCCATCACCGCGCGGGTGCGGCGCTGCATCGGGGACGCGGGCCGCTGCGCGGCGCGGTTCCCGGTGGCGACGGGCAGGCCCGCCTGCTCGGCGTACGCGGCCAAGGTCTCGTCCAGGGCGTCGAGTTCGCGCAGCGCGGTGTGCAGGCGCTGGGCGCGCGGCCCGGACCTGGCCGGGGCCAGTTCGGTGCGCAGCTCCCGCAGGAGCGGGCTCACCCTGCGGTAGGCGCCCTCGGGCTCGCCGGTCGCGAAGAACCGGTCGAGTTCCTTGAGGGACTCGGTGACCGTGGCGGTGACGAGGCGGGCGCGTTCGACGAGCCGCGGCGGCAGGTCCACGTCTATGTCGGCGGCCGAGGCCAGGGCGCGGGCGTGGCCCGTGGCGGAGGTCAGCAGGGCGACGCGGTGCTCGGCCGCCGGGCCGCTGACGCCGACCGGCATCCGCACGAGCGGCTTGGCGACGGCCTGCACCTGGAGCAGCGCGGCGTCCACGGCGCGGGCGGCGCCGCGCAGGCGGACCGGGGTGTCGGGCTGCGTCCAGCGCTGCTCGACCTGGGCGACGACCTGGGCGAGTACGTCGACGTAGCCCCGCTCGGCCTCCTGGACGACGGTGCGGCGGGCCAGCGGGAAGATCAGGGCGGCGCAGGCGGTGGCGACGAGGACGCCGATGCCGTTGTCCAGGAGCCGCTCGCCCAGCAGGTGGTCCATGCCGCTCTCGGGCGTGGTCATCGCGTACAGCTGGCACAGGGCGACGACGAGGCCGACGACCCAGCAGGCGTAGGCGCGGGCCATGCCCCAGGCGCCGAAGGTGAGTCCGGCGACGATGACCACGAGCGTCCAGTGCACGTGGTCGCGGCCGATGAGGTGGACGAGGAGGATGCCGAGGACGGCACCGACGACCGTGCCGACCATGCGGTGGCCGAACTTCCGCAGCCGCTCATGGGTGGTGTTGGTGCCGAACAGCGTGATCATCACGCCGACGAGGCCCCAGTAGAAGCGGTGCGGGTCGATGGCGTCGGAGATCGGGACGACGATCGCGGCGGCCACGGCGGCGTGCGCGGGGACCCGGATGTACGGGATGGCGCGGCGCCAGCCGGACTCGGTGGTCCCGGCGAGCACGCGGCGGGTGGGGCCCGCCGAGCCGGGCAGCCGGTTGTTCTCCAGGGCGACGGTCGGCTTGAACGGCACCTCGGCCTCGCCCGCGACGGCGCTCGCGCCGAGCGTGAGCCAGTTGTGCAGGGCGCGGGCGAGGGAGTCGAGGAGGTGGCCGACGCGGCGCGCGAGGACCGCGGCCTCCACGTCGTCGGCGGGGGCGGCCGGGTCGGCCAGGATCGCCTCGGCGCGCTCCTGGATGTGGGCGGCGGCCGGCTGGAGGCCCTCGGCCTCGCGTATCGGGGTGTCGCGGGCGATCACGAGGCCCACGGCGAGCGCCTCGCGCAGCTGCTCGGGGACGGGCAGCCGGGTCAGCTCCTGGACGGCCTGGCCGATGCCGCGCAGCGCGAGCTCGGCGTCGAAGAGGTGCCGGTGCAGAAGCTCGGCGGCGTCCGGGTCGGCGGCGACCTCGGGCTGGGCGAGCCGGCCGTCGATCGTCACGGTGGTGATGTTGAGGCGGCGCAGCGAGCGGTCCATGCGCCGTACGGCCCGCTCCTGGTCGGAGTCGGGGTCGACGGCGTCCACGGCGGCGTCGGCGACGCGCCGCGCCTCGACGACGAAGGCGCGCTGGGTGCGCAGCAGGTCCTCACGCGGCATCGGGTAGCACAGCAGCAGCCGCGTCACGAGGACCGCGGCGGCGGACACCAGGGCGACCGCGAAGGCCTTGCCGACGAGTGCGACGGGGATGCCCGCGAGCATGCCGACCATCATGCCGTTGAACAGCATCATGCCGGTGACCAGCGGAACCGCCCCGAACCTGGCGAGCAGGAAGATCACGGCGAGCGCCGCGACCATCAGGACCATCTGCGGCAGGCGGTCGCCGTTCAGGGTCGCGCACAGCCACAGCGCGGCGGTGTACGGGAACGGCATCCACAGGATGGCGCGGGCGAGGCGGTCCCAGGTGTTCTCGGCGACCGCGAAGGCGCTCATCAGGCCCATCATCCCGGCGACCATCATGCCGATCATGTCGGGGATGCCGAGCGCCTCGGCCATCGCGTAGCCGACGGCGAGCGCGGTCACCATGGCGACGAGGGTGCGCCAGCCGGTCTGCAGCTGACCGAGTCCGGGGTCGGCCGCGAGGACCCAGTCCCACCATCTGCGGGGCCCGGCCACGCGGTGGGGTGCGAGGTCGGCTCCGGGTGGGGCTTCGTTCGCGGCGGTGTGCTGGTCCGGCAAGGTGCCCGGGGTGGTCAACTGGCCTCCGATTCGAGGGCGTTCAACAAAGTGGCGAGCGCATCCCGCGCGGCGGACACCGCGCGCTCCGGGTCGTCGACGGCGCCGTTGCCGAGGGCGGTGAGCAGGGCGGCGGCCATCCGTTGCCGTCCCGCTTCGAGCAGGGCGCGGCCCGCGGGCGTGAGCGAGGTCTCCACCGCGCGCCGGTCGTCCTCGCAGCGCCGCCGCTCCACGAGCCCGGCCTCCCCCAGCTTCTGGAGGAGCACGGTGACCCGCGGCTGCGCCATGCCGGTGTGGGCGGCGAGTCCGGTCACCCGGCACGGCCCGTCCTCCAGCGCGTCGAGCAGCACGGCCTGGCTGCGCGTGAGCCCGAAATCGCCTTCCCTGAACAGGGACTGACCGAGCTGGGCGATCCCCCGCAGGAGCCCTCGGGCGGCGCCTTCGATGCGCTGGGCGTCGACGGCGTCGACGGACCCCGGAGATAGATGCATATAGAAAGAATATACATGAGCCTTACATGCACCCGACGGCGGGGTGGGGCACATTTAAGCCCCTGCGGCGATTGAGCAGCGGGGCCCGGGGCAGCGCCCCGCGACCGCACCCCCGTGCAACCGCCCACCCCCCATCCGGCGATGTACGTATCCGCCCCGCTCCCCGCTCCCGGCGGACGCCACCTGGTGAGAAAATCCCCGCGTGGACGGGGGGATCCTCGAACGGGACCTCGAACTGGATCGACTGGCCGACGCCGCAAGGGACGCCGCACGCGGAGCCGGTTCGGTCACACTCGTCCTCGGCGAGGCCGGAATCGGAAAGTCGTCCCTGGTCCGGGCGCTGCCCACCGTGCTGCCGCCCACCGCCCGCCTCCTCGTCGGACACTGCGACGACCTGACCACCGGCCGCCCGCTCGGCCCCCTGCGCGATCTCGTCGGAAGCGTGGGCACCGATCTGGCCCGCGCCGTACGCGACGCCGGTGACCGGCACCGGATCTACGAGGCGCTGCACGCCGAGCTGGCCGGCGCCCCGCACCCCGCGGTGCTCGTCGTGGAGGACGTGCACTGGGCGGACGAGGCCTCACTGGACGCGCTGCGGTACCTGGTGCGCCGCATCGAGCGGCTGCCCGCCGTGCTCGTCCTCACCTACCGGGACGACGAGCTGGGGCGCGGCCATCCGCTGCGCCAGCTGCTCGGCCAGGTGTCGGGGGCGGCCCGCGTGCACCGCCTGCCGCTCGCTCCGCTGTCGCGCCGGGCCGTGGGCAGCCTGTGTACCGCGGCCGGGCTCGATCCGGCGCAGGTGTACGCGGCGACCTCGGGCAATCCGTTCTTCGTCGCCGAGGTCGTGGCGGCGGGCGGCACCGGCGTGGTGCCGCCGACGGTGGTGGACGCGGTGCACGCCCGGCTGCGCCGCCTCGACGACGCCGCGCGGGACGCGCTCGAGCAGCTGGCCGTGGTGCCCTCGGCCGTGGAGCGGTCGCTCGTCGACGCGCTGCTGCCGGGCGGCTGCGGCGCGCTCGCGGCGGCCGAGCAGGGCGGACTGCTCGTGGTGGCGCCCGACCGGGTGGCGTTCCGGCACGAGATCATCCGCCGCGCCGTGGCCGACTCGCTGCCCGCGGCTCGGCGCATCGCGCTCGACCGGGCGGTGCTCGCCGCGCTGGTGGCCGCGCCGGGCGCCGACC
>NZ_JAOZYC010000049.1:0-3534 GCF_035798155.1 Streptomyces endophyticus
CCGGTTCGGCCCCCGTGGCGGGCGCGGGCGCCGGGGCGGCCGCGGCCAGTTGCTGTGGAGCCGAGGGGCGCTGGGACGCCGCCGCCTGCCGTGCGTGCAGGGGCGCCGCCTCCGCGCCCCAGTCGAGCAGCGCGCGGCTCTCCTCGTAGACCGCGTTGAAGTCCTCGTCCTGCGGGTTCATGACGGTCACCAGGACCGTGCGCCCCTCGTGGCTCGCGGCGGAGACCAGAGTGCAGCCGGCCTTGGACGTGTAGCCGTTCTTGACGCCGACCAGGCCCGGATAGGGCTCCACCCCGTGCGAGCCCACGAGGAGCCGGTTGGTGTTCTCGATGCCGAACGCCTTCGGGCCGCCGGCCGCCGGGAAGCGGGCCGACTTGGTGGCCATGTAGCGACGGAAGTCGTGGTTCTTGAGGCCCTCCCTGGCGATCAGCGCCAGATCGTGGGCCGAGGAGAACTGGCCGCGCGTGTCATAGCCGTCGGGGGAGCGGACCTGGGTGTCGCGGGCGCCGATCCGGCGGGCGGTGGCCTGCATCTGCGCGACGGTGCGGGAGACGCCGCCGTTCATGTGGGCGAGCGTGTGCACGGCGTCGTTGCCGGAGCTGAGGAACACGCCGCGCCACAGGTCGGCGACCGTGTACCGGTTGCCTTCGTCGACCCCCACGAGGCTGCTGCCCTCGGAGACGTCGGAGAGATCCCCGTACGTGGCCCGGTGCACCTCGTCCTGGCGCAGCTTCGGCAGCACGGTGAGGGCGAACAGGGTCTTGAGCGTGCTCGCGGGCGGCAGCCTGCGGTGCGGCGCCTTCGAGGCGAGGACGTCACCGGTGCGCGCGTCCATGACCTCCCACGACAGCGCGGAGACGGACGGCGGTGCGGGCGGGTCCGGCACCGGCGGATCGGCACTGGCGGGGCCGACGGCGGTGCCCGCGGACACCACCGCGCACACGCCGCACGAAACAACGGCCCTGCCGAAGACAGGGCGAAAGCGGAGAAAAGGCGCCATGCCGGAAACGTAGAACCGGCACCGCGCGACCGCGCTCCACGTACGCCATACGGCCGCCGCACACGGGGGACGCCCGCCCGAGGTGCGCGCGATATCGCCCGGAAATACGCTGTTCGGGTGACGGCCGCTCCGATCGGAGCGGCCGTGATCCTCCCCGCCGAGCCGGGCGGGCCACGAACGTGACGTACGTACGCTGGAATGACTCGACGGTGGAGGTGGCCGCCATGACGGCCCAGACACGACTCCTGAACCGGCTCTCGCACGCGGACCGGGACCGATTGATGCCCCTGGCCAAAGAGGTCTCGTTCGCCCAGGACACCAGGATCTTCGAGGAGGGGGACCGGGCGGACCGGTTCTGGATCATCCGGACCGGGATGGTCACCCTCGACGTCCGCGTCTCCGACCGCGCCGTGCTGCCCATCGACCCGCTCGGCCCCGGCGACCTGCTGGGCTGGTCCTGGCTCTTCGAGCCGTACGAATGGGACTTCGGTGCGGAGGCGTTCAGTCCGGTGCGGGCCTACGAGTTCGACGGCGCGGCCGTACGCACACTGTGCGAGCAGGAACCGAGGCTCGGGGTGGCCGTGCTGCACGGAGTGGCCGAGGTGATGGCGCACCGGCTGGAGGCGGCGCGGGTCAAGCTGCTCGAGGCGCATCGGACGCACGGGCGCATCTGAGCGGATCCGGCGGGCTCGGGCTCAAAAGGGTCGTCGGTGTCACCCGACTCGACGTCTCGACAGGCGGTGGGCGCGTCCACGCGGTGGGATCGGTCGCGGAGTACCCGCACATCCGTGGTCCGTCCGCCGGGCCCGCCGAGAGGATCCGCATGGGCCGCACCGCGTCCTGGCCGACCGCCGCCGTCACCGCGGCCACACTCGCCGTCGGGGCCCTGATGTGCCCCGCTCCGGCCTGGGCGGCGGACGACGATCCCTGGGGCCCCGACACCTCGTGGACCGAGAGCCCGCCGGTGGCCGACACGGCGGGGACGCTGGAGCTGGTGCCCGCCGACCCGGGGCCGGGCGCGAGCGTCACGGCGAGCACGAGCGCCTGCGGCGAGGACCGGATCGCGACGGGGGACGGCGACAGCCTCGGGGCGGGCGAGTTCCCCTTGCAGACCGCGACCCAGGAGGGTTCGGTCACGGGCCAGTTCACGGTGCCGACGGGCGCCAGGTCCGGCACCTTCCCGATCACCGTGATCTGCGAGAGCGGCACCGAGGTGCGGCAGACGCTCACCGTGTCGGGGCGGGGCGGCACCGAACTGGGCGGGGTCAAGGCCGGGGACGGCGGGTCGCTGGGCACACTGAGCGTCGCTCAACTCGCCCTGGGCGGGGTCCTCATCGCCGGTGCGCTGGTCGCGGCAGGGCACTACGCACGCCGCCGCACCCAGGAGGTGTGAAGGTCCCGGGCGCGGCGGCGGTCTCGAACTTCCTCGACCCTCGCGGGTCGTGAACTCCCTTATCCCTTGCGGGTCTTGACCTCTTCGGTCAGGGCGGGGACGACGTCGAAGAGGTCGCCGACGACGCCGTAGTCGACGAGGTCGAAGATCGGCGCCTCGGCGTCCTTGTTGATCGCGACGATCGTCTTCGAGGTCTGCATGCCGGCCCGGTGCTGGATCGCACCGGAGATGCCGGAGGCGATGTACAGCTGCGGCGAGACGGACTTGCCGGTCTGGCCGACCTGGTTGGAGTGCGGGTACCAGCCCGCGTCCACCGCGGCGCGCGAGGCGCCCACGGCCGCGCCGAGGGAGTCGGCGAGCGCCTCGATGATGGAGAAGTTCTCGGCGCCGTTGACGCCGCGGCCGCCGGAGACCACGATCGCGGCCTCGGTCAGGTCCGGGCGGCCCGTCGACTCGCGCGGCGTGCGGGAGGTCACCTTGGTGCCGGTCGCGGCGTCCGAGAAGGCCACGGTCAGGGCCTCGACGGCGCCGGCGGCCGGGGCGGCCTCCATCGGGGCGGAGTTGGGCTTGACGGTGATGACCGGCGTGCCCTGGGAGACCGTGGACTTGGTGGTGTAGGAGGCGGCGAACGCCGACTGGGTGGCGACGGGGCCGTTGTCGCCGGCTGCCAGGTCGGTGGCGTCGGTGATGATGCCCGCGCCGATCCGCAGCGCGAGGCGCGCGGCGATCTCCTTGCCCTCCGCGGAGGAGGGGACCAGCACGGCGGCCGGGGAGACGGCCTCGTAGGCGGCCTGGAGCGCGTCCACCTTCGGCACGACGAGGTAGTCGGCGTACTCGGCGGCCTCGTGGGTGAGCACCTTGACGGCGCCGTGCTCGGCCAGCGCGGCCTGCGTCTCGGCGGCACCCGCGCCGAGGGTGACGGCGACCGGGTCACCGATGCGGCGGGCCAGCGTCAAAAGCTCCAGGGTGGGCTTGCGGACGGCGCCGTCCACGTGGTCGACAAAGACCAGAACTTCAGCCATGAGAATGTTCCAACTTCCGTGACGAGTGAGCGACTTGGTGACTAGATGAACTTCTGGCCCGCGAGGAACTCGGCGAGCTGCTTGCCGCCCTCGCCCTCGTCCTTGACGATCGTGCCCGC
>NZ_JAOZYC010000050.1:0-3523 GCF_035798155.1 Streptomyces endophyticus
CCCCATCCGGGGCTGAGGACTCGGGGCTCCGCCCCGGACCCCGCTGCTCAATCGCCGCAGGGGCTTGATCGGCAAGTGGAACCCGAACCGTGAACTCCGCGCCGCCCTCCGGCGCGCGACCCAGATCCAGCACCCCACCACACCGTGTCAACGCCTGCCGCACCAACGCCAGACCGAGCCCACGCCCACCCGCCCCCGACGCCTTCGTCGACCAGCCGCGAACGAAGACGGAGTCGGTGTGTGCAGGATCGACCCCGGGACCCGTGTCCGAGACCCGCAACAACAGAACGTCGTCGTCGGTCCGCGCGGTCACCGTGACCCGCGCCCCGGGCGACCCCTGCGCCGCGTCGACCGCGTTGTCGACGAGATTGCCGAGCACGGTGACCAGGTCACGCGCGGGCAGCGCCTGCGGCAGCAGCCCGTCGTCGATCCGGGTGTCGGCCGACACCACCAGCTCCACACCGTGCTCATTGGCCTGCGCCGCCTTGCCGAGCAGCAGCGCGGCCAGCACCGGCTCGTGCACCGCACCCACGACCTGGTCGGTCAGCGCCTGCGCCAGCTCCAGCTCGGCGGTCGCGAACTCCACGGCCTCGTCCGCCCGGTCCAGCTCGATCAGCGAGACGACCGTGTGCAACCGGTTCGCCGCCTCGTGCGCCTGCGACCTGAGCGCCCGCGTGAACCCCCGTTCGGAGTCCAGCTCGCCCATCACCGCCTGCAGCTCGGTGTGATCGCGCAGCGTCACGACGGTGCCGCGCCGGTCACCGCTCGCCACCGGAGACGTATTGACGACGACGACACGGTCGACCGTCAGATGCACCTCGTCGACCCGCGGCTCGGCGGCGAGCAGCGCACCGGTGAGCGGTGCGGGCAGCCCGAGCTCGGCGACGGACCGCCCGACGACGTCGTCCCCCTCCGCGACGCCGAGCAGCACCCGCGCCCCGTCGTTGATCAGAGCGACCCGCCGCTGCCCGTCCATCATCACGAGCCCCTCGCGCACGGCGTGCAGCGCGGCCTGGTGATAGGCGTGCATCCGGCTCAGCTCGGTGGCGTTCATCCCGTGCGTGTGCCGGCGAAGGCGGGCGTTTATGACGTACGTACCGATGCCGCCCAGCACCAGCGCGGCGAGCGCGACCCCCGCCACGGCGAGGACCTGCCCCTGCGCCTGGGCGGTGATGACATCGATCGTGATGCCGGCGCTGACGAGCCCGACGATCCGGTGCCGCCCCGCGTCGTACACGGGCGTGACCACCCGCACCGAGGACCCGAGCGTCCCCGTGTACGTCTCCGAGAACGTGTGTCCCTTCAAGGCGGGACCGATGTGCCCGAGGTAGCGCTCCCCGATCTGCCGCTCGTCGGGATGCGTCCAGCGGATGCCGTCCGGATCCATGATCGTCACGAAGTCGACGCCGGTGTGCCGCTGCACCTCACGCGCGTACGGCTGCAGCCGCCCGGTCGGATCCACGGCACCCGAGGCCGCCTCGCGCACGGACCGCGCGTCGGCGACCGCCCGCGCGGTGGCCGTGGCCTGCCGTTGCGCGCTGCTCTCCGCCTGCCCCCGGTCACTGACGTACGTGAAGAGCGCACACCCCGCCACCACGACGGCCACCAGCACGACCTGCATCGCGAAGAGCTGGCCCGCCAGGCTGCGGGGACGGGGGAGACGCATGCGGGACAGTCTGCCTCTTCGTATAAGCACGAACTAAATGAACGGAAGGGTGACGGTCCTCACCGGGGGGAGAGATAGTCGCCAGGATTCGCAGGACGTGAGCCGCACGACCTGGTACGCCGACGTCGTCGTCAGGAGGAACCGTGGCCGATACAGAGACCGCGAAACCAGCCGCACCAGTGAAGCGGGACCGTACTCACTATCTCTACATCGCCGTGATCGTGGCCGTGCTGCTCGGTATTGCAGTCGGCTTCGCCGCGCCGGACTTCGCCAAGGAGCTCAAGCCCATCGGCACGGGCTTCGTGAACCTGATCAAGATGATGATCTCGCCCATCATCTTCTGCACGATCGTCCTGGGCGTCGGCTCCGTCCGGAAGGCCGCGAAGATCGGCAAGGTCGGCGGCCTCGCCCTCGGCTACTTCATGGTGATGTCGGTCGTGGCCCTCGCCATCGGCCTGCTCGTCGGCAACTTCCTGCACCCCGGCGACGGCATGCACCTCACCGAGGCGGTGAAGGGCGCGGGCCACACGGCGGCCGAAGAGGCCAACGAGGGCCCCGTCGACTTCCTCCTCGGCGTCATCCCCACCACCATGGTCTCGGCCTTCACCGGTGACTCCGTCCTCCAGACCCTGCTGATCGCGCTGCTCGTCGGCTTCGCCCTCCAGGCCATGGGCAGCTCCGGCGAGCCGGTCCTGCGGGGCATCGAGCACATCCAGAAGCTCGTCTTCCGGGTTCTCGGCATGATCATGTGGGCCGCCCCGGTCGGCGCGTTCGGAGCGATGGCGGCGGTCATCGGGGAAACGGGCGTCGACGCCCTCAAGGCCCTCGCCACGATCATGGTCGGCTTCTACGTCACCTGTGCCCTGTTCGTCGGCATCGTCCTCGCGACGATCATGCGCCTGGCGACGGGCTTCAACATCTTCATGCTGCTGAAGTACCTGGGCCGGGAGTTCCTGCTGATCCTCTCGACCTCCTCCTCGGAGTCGGCACTGCCGCGTCTGATCGCGAAGATGGAGCACCTGGGAGTCAGTCGCCCGGTCGTCGGTATCACCGTCCCGACCGGCTACTCCTTCAACCTCGACGGAACCATGATCTACCTGACCATGGCCTCCATCTTCATCTCCGACGCCCTGGACCAGACGATGTCCGTCGGCGAACAGATCGGCCTGCTCCTCTTCATGATGATCGCGTCGAAGGGCGCGGCGGGCGTCTCCGGCTCCGGCGTCGCCGTCCTCGCCTCGGGCCTCCAGTCCCACAAGCCGGGCCTGGTCGACGGTGTCGGCCTGATCATCGGCATCGACCGCTTCATGAGCGAGGCCCGCGCCCTCACCAACTTCGCGGGCAACGCGGTGGCCACGTTGCTCATCGGTACGTGGACCGGAGAGGTCGACCGGGACCGTGTGAAGCGGGTCCTCGCCGGCGACCTGCCCTTCGACGAGCGCACGCTCCTCGACTCCGGTGACTCCTCGGACTCCTCCGACTCCTCGGACTCCGGCTCGGACGTTCCGACGCCGCGCGACGGCGGAGCGAAGGATCCGGTCGGAGCCTGATCCCTCAGCGCCTTCGTAGGGGCGGGGCCTGGTGCGATGCGTCGCGCCGGGCCCCGCTTTTGTGCCGTGGGGGCCGGTGGCGTAGAGTCCTTCGAGTTGCCCACAGGGCGGCACCCCCAACCACTTGCACGATCTCCTTGACCGGGATTCTATTCGGCGTGCCCGAATTCAATTCCGAACCCCCGATTCGCTCGGGGGCCGGGAATCCGCTAAAGTTTGGAACGTCGGAGCGGCCCAACAGCCGCGAAGACAAGCCCCGCTGACTGGGAATCAGGCCCGAAAGGATCTGATAGAGTCGGACTCGCCG
>NZ_JAOZYC010000051.1:0-3234 GCF_035798155.1 Streptomyces endophyticus
TGCCGGCCCCGGTAAAGATCCGCTTCGGTGGGTTGTGACGGGTGGTTGGTCGTTGTTTGAGAACTGCACAGTGGACGCGAGCATCTGTGGCCAAGTTTTTAAGGGCGCACGGTGGATGCCTTGGCACCAGGAACCGATGAAGGACGTGGGAGGCCACGATAGTCCCCGGGGAGTCGTCAACCAGGCTTTGATCCGGGGGTTTCCGAATGGGGAAACCCGGCAGTCGTCATGGGCTGTCACCCGCTGCTGAATATATAGGCAGTGTGGAGGGAACGCGGGGAAGTGAAACATCTCAGTACCCGCAGGAAGAGAAAACAACCGTGATTCCGGGAGTAGTGGCGAGCGAAACCGGATGAGGCCAAACCGTATACGTGTGAGACCCGGCAGGGGTTGCGTGTACGGGGTTGTGGGATCTCTCTTTTACGGTCTGCCGGCCGTGAGACGAGTAAGAAACCGTTGATGTAGGCGAAGGACATGCGAAAGGTCCGGCGTAGAGGGTAAGACCCCCGTAGTCGAAACGTCAACGGCTCGTTTGAGAGACACCCAAGTAGCACGGGGCCCGAGAAATCCTGTGTGAATCTGGCGGGACCACCCGCTAAGCCTAAATATTCCCTGGTGACCGATAGCGGATAGTACCGTGAGGGAATGGTGAAAAGTACCGCGGGAGCGGAGTGAAATAGTACCTGAAACCGTGTGCCTACAAGCCGTGGGAGCGTCGCTGTATGTGCTTGCACATACAGTCGTGACTGCGTGCCTTTTGAAGAATGAGCCTGCGAGTTTGCGGTGTGTTGCGAGGTTAACCCGTGTGGGGAAGCCGTAGCGAAAGCGAGTCCGAACAGGGCGATTCAGTAGCGCGCTCAAGACCCGAAGCGGAGTGATCTAGCCATGGGCAGGTTGAAGCGGCTGTAAGAGGTCGTGGAGGACCGAACCCACCAGGGTTGAAAACCTGGGGGATGACCTGTGGTTAGGGGTGAAAGGCCAATCAAACTCCGTGATAGCTGGTTCTCCCCGAAATGCATTTAGGTGCAGCGTCGTGTGTTTCTTGCCGGAGGTAGAGCACTGGATAGGCGATGGGCCCTACCGGGTTACTGACCTTAGCCAAACTCCGAATGCCGGTAAGTGAGAGCACGGCAGTGAGACTGTGGGGGATAAGCTCCATGGTCGAGAGGGAAACAGCCCAGAGCATCGACTAAGGCCCCTAAGCGTACGCTAAGTGGGAAAGGATGTGGAGTCGCAGAGACAACCAGGAGGTTGGCTTAGAAGCAGCCACCCTTGAAAGAGTGCGTAATAGCTCACTGGTCAAGTGATTCCGCGCCGACAATGTAGCGGGGCTCAAGCGTACCGCCGAAGTCGTGTCATTGCAGCAATAGGGCCAACGCCCGCTGTGATGGGTAGGGGAGCGTCGTGTGCCGGGTGAAGCAGCACCGGAAGGTAGTTGTGGACGGTTCACGAGTGAGAATGCAGGCATGAGTAGCGATACACACGTGAGAAACGTGTGCGCCGATTGACTAAGGGTTCCTGGGTCAAGCTGATCTGCCCAGGGTAAGTCGGGACCTAAGGCGAGGCCGACAGGCGTAGTCGATGGATAACCGGTTGATATTCCGGTACCCGCTGTGACGCGAAAGACATCGAATCCAGTGATGCTAAGGCCGTGAAGCCGTTCCGGACCCTTCGGGGAAAGGAAAGTGGTGGAGCCGCCGGCCCAAGCTGGTAGTAGGTGAGCGATGGGGTGACGCAGGAAGGTAGTCCAGCCCGGGCGATGGTAGTCCCGGGGTAAGGGTGTAGGCCGTGCGGTAGGTAAATCCGTCGCACACAAGGCTGAGACCTGATGCCGAGCCGATTGTGGTGAAGTGGATGATCCTATGCTGTCGAGAAAAGCCTCTAGCGAGTTTCATGGCGGCCCGTACCCTAAACCGACTCAGGTGGTCAGGTAGAGAATACCGAGGCGTTCGGGTGAACTATGGTTAAGGAACTCGGCAAAATGCCCCCGTAACTTCGGGAGAAGGGGGGCCATTTCTGGTGATTGGACTTGCTCCATGAGCTGGGGGTGGCCGCAGAGACCAGCGAGAAGCGACTGTTTACTAAAAACACAGGTCCGTGCGAAGCCGTAAGGCGATGTATACGGACTGACGCCTGCCCGGTGCTGGAACGTTAAGGGGACCGGTTAGTCACATTTCGGTGTGGCGAAGCTGAGAACTTAAGCGCCAGTAAACGGCGGTGGTAACTATAACCATCCTAAGGTAGCGAAATTCCTTGTCGGGTAAGTTCCGACCTGCACGAATGGCGTAACGACTTCTCGACTGTCTCAACCATAGGCCCGGTGAAATTGCACTACGAGTAAAGATGCTCGTTTCGCGCAGAAGGACGGAAAGACCCCGGGACCTTTACTATAGTTTGATATTGGTGTTCGGTTCGGCTTGTGTAGGATAGGTGGGAGACTTTGAAGCGGCCACGCCAGTGGTTGTGGAGTCGCCGTTGAAATACCACTCTGGTCGTGCTGGATGTCTAACCTGGGTCCGTGATCCGGATCAGGGACAGTGTCTGATGGGTAGTTTAACTGGGGCGGTTGCCTCCTAAAGAGTAACGGAGGCGCCCAAAGGTTCCCTCAGCCTGGTTGGTAATCAGGTGTTGAGTGTAAGTGCACAAGGGAGCTTGACTGTGAGACCGACGGGTCGAGCAGGGACGAAAGTCGGGACTAGTGATCCGGCGGTGGCTTGTGGAAGCGCCGTCGCTCAACGGATAAAAGGTACCCCGGGGATAACAGGCTGATCTTCCCCAAGAGTCCATATCGACGGGATGGTTTGGCACCTCGATGTCGGCTCGTCGCATCCTGGGGCTGGAGTCGGTCCCAAGGGTTGGGCTGTTCGCCCATTAAAGCGGTACGCGAGCTGGGTTTAGAACGTCGTGAGACAGTTCGGTCCCTATCCTCTGTGCGCGTAGGAATATTGAGAAGGGCTGTCCCTAGTACGAGAGGACCGGGACGGACGAACCTCTGGTGTGCCAGTTGTCCTGCCAAGGGCATGGCTGGTTGGCTACGTTCGGAAAGGATAACCGCTGAAAGCATCTAAGCGGGAAGCCTGCTTCGAGATGAGTATTCCCACCCCCTTTGAGGGGTTAAGGCTCCCAGTAGACGACTGGGTTGATAGGCCAGATCTGGAAGCACCGCAAGGTGTGGAGGTGACTGGTACTAATAGGCCGAGGGCTTGTCCTCAGTTGCTCGCGTCCACTGTGTTG
>NZ_JAOZYC010000052.1:0-3099 GCF_035798155.1 Streptomyces endophyticus
GAGTTCTCAAGGAACGGACGCTTCCTTTGTACTCACCCTCTCGGGCTTTCCTCCGGGCGCTTCCCTTCGGTCTTGCTGTTCTTGCGTTTCCGACTCTATCAGACCGTTTCACCGGCCGATTTCCTCGGGGTCCTGCTGGTCTTTCTCTTCGCTTTCCGGCCTTTCGGCTTTCCGGCGAGTCCGACTCTATCAGATCCTTTCGGGCCTGATTCCCAGTCAGCGGGGCTTGTCTTCGCGGCTGTTGGGCCGTTCCGACGAGTGAGACTTTAGCGGATTCCCGGCCCCCGAGCTAATCGGGGTCGCGTCCTTTCGAACGTGGATTCCTCATTTCGCAAGGACACGCGTAAATGCATACGACGACCGAGCAGAAGCCAGTCGTCGAGCGTTTAAGAGGTCTTGCGGAATGGTTGTCCGGGGACCGACCGGGGTCGGCGCTCACGGCGGACAACTCGGAGAACACTACGGATGGGCCCTGGGCGTGTCAACTTCGTGCCTCGGGCCCGTACGCAGGTCAGCTGTTGTTGCCGGAGGCCAGTTCGCGGCTGCGGTCGCGGGCGGCTTCGAGGGCGGCGATGAGGGCGGCTCGTACGCCGTGGCTCTCGAGTTCGCGGATCGCGTTGATGGTCGTGCCGGCGGGGGACGTCACGTTCTCGCGGAGCTTGACCGGGTGCTCACCGCTGTCGCGGAGCATCGTCGCGGCGCCGATGGCGGACTGGACGATGAGGTCGTGGGCCTTGTCGCGCGGAAGGCCGAGGAGGATGCCCGCGTCGGTCATGGCCTCCACCAGGTAGAAGAAGTAGGCCGGGCCCGAGCCGGAGAGGGCCGTGCAGGCGTCCTGCTGGGACTCGGGGACGCGGAGGGTCTTGCCCACCGAGCCGAAGAGTTCTTCGGCGTGCGTCAGGTGGGCGCTCGTCGCGTGGGTGCCGGCGGAGATGACGGACATGGCCTCGTCGACCAGGGCCGGGGTGTTCGTCATGACCCGGACCACCGGGGTGCCCTCCGGGAGGCGCTCCTCGAAGAAGGTGGTGGGGATGCCGGCGGCGCCGCTGATCACGAGGCGGTCGGACGGGACGTGCGGGGCCAGCTCGTCGAGGAGCGTGCCCATGTCCTGGGGCTTGACCGTGAGGATCAGGGTGTCGGCCTGCTTGGCCGCCTCCTGGTTGGTGACCGGGGTGACGCCGTAGCGCGAGCGGAGTTCCTCGGCGCGCTCGGGGCGGCGGGCCGTGACCATCAGGTCGCTCGGTGCCCAGCCGCCGCGGATCATTCCGCTGAGCAGGGCTTCACCGATCTTGCCCGTGCCGAGTACGGCGACCTTGTGGCGGGGGTGCTGGCTCATGAGCGGGGCCTTCCGTGTGCGTCGTCCGTCCGCAGGCATCCTCGCATCGGGTCTGCCCGTCGTTCGCGGGTGTCCGGTGGGCGGAACGGGCCGTGGGCCTCAGGCCGTACGGCGGCGCAGGGTGGCCGCGCCCAGGCCCAGGACCAGCACGGCGCAGCCGGCGACGATCGCGACGTCGCGGATATAGGTGGCTGTGAGGTCGGTGTGCCTGAGGACCTCGTTCATGCCGTCGACCGCGTACGACATGGGGAGCACGTTGGAGATTCCCTCGAGGACCGGCTGCATCTGGTCGCGCGGGGTGAACAGGCCGCAGAGCAGCAGCTGCGGGAAGATCACCGCCGGCATGAACTGGACCGCCTGGAACTCCGACGCCGCGAAGGCCGAGACGAACAGGCCGAGGGCCGTGCCGAGCAGGGCGTCGAGGAGGGCGACCAGGAGGAGCAGCCAGGCCGAGCCTGTGACGTCGAGGTCCAGGACCCAGAGGGCGAGGCCCGTGGCGAGGACGGACTGGACGACGGCCACGGCGCCGAAGGCCAGGGCGTAGCCGCCGATCAGGTCCGCCTTGCCGAGCGGCATGGACAGGAGGCGTTCCAGGGTGCCGCTCGTACGTTCGCGGAGGGTGGCGATGGACGTCACCAGGAACATCGTGATCAGCGGGAAGATGCCGAGGAGCGAGGCGCCGATGGAGTTGAAGGTGGCCTGGCTGCCGTCGAAGACGTAGCGGAGCAGGAAGAGCATCACGCACGGGACGAGCAGCATCAGGGCGATCGAGCGCGGGTCGTGGCGGAGCTGGCGCAGGACGCGGAGCGCGGTGGCGGTGGTGCGGTACGTGTTCATGGCGGGCTTCCCTGGGCGTCGGTGAGGGAGTCGGTGCGGGGGTCGGCGGGTGCGTCAGTGGGTGCGTCAGTGGGTGGTGGGGCGGGCGGTGTTCGCCTCGTTCGCCTTGTCGTTCGCCTTGTCGTTCGCCTCGTTGTTCGCCGCGTCGACCAGGTGGAGGAAGGCCTCTTCGACGGTGGGGGTCGCGGTGCGCTCGCGCAGGGCGTCGGGGCTGTCGTCGGCGAGCAGTTCGCCCTCGCGCATGAGGAGGAGGCGGTGGCAGTGCTCGGCCTCGTCCATGACGTGCGAGGAGACGAGGATCGTGGCGCCGCGGGCGGCGAGGTCGTGGAAGAGGTTCCACAGGTCGCGGCGGAGGACCGGGTCGAGGCCGACGGTCGGCTCGTCGAGGACGAGGAGTTCCGGGGTGCCGAGCAGGGCGACGGCCAGGGAGACGCGGCTGAGCTGGCCGCCGGAGAGGTTTCCGGCGAGGGCGTCGGCGTGGGAGTCGAGATCTACGTCGGTGAGGACGCGGTCGACTTCGGTCCGGCGGTGGGTGGCGGCGGGCCTGCCGGGGAGCAGGACGGATGCGAAGTAGGCGAGGTTCTGGCGGATCGTGAGGTCGAGGTAGACGGAGGGGGCCTGGGTCACGTAGCCGACGCGGGAACGCAGTGTGGGGTGGCCTGCGGGGTGGTCGAGGACCGTGAGGGTGCCGGCGACCTTGGCCTGCGTGCCGACGACGGCGCGCATGAGGGTCGACTTGCCGCAGCCGGAGGGGCCGAGCAGGCCGGTGATCTGGCCGCGCGGGACGGTGAAGTCCAGGCCGCGCAGAACGGTGCGCGGGCCTCGGGTGACCGTGAGGCCGGTGGCGTTCACGGCGGGTGGCAGCGATTTATTCATCACCCGATGAATAATCCTCCGGGTGGGTGGGGGCGTCAAGGTGTACGGGG
>NZ_JAOZYC010000053.1:0-2453 GCF_035798155.1 Streptomyces endophyticus
GAACAGGCACATGAAGGCGCCCACGTACATGGCCCGACGGGCCGGCATGATGCCCTTCTCCCGCAGCCAGCCGGCCGTGACCGTCGTGATGGCGAGTACCGTCGCCGCGCCGAGCTTGATCGTGCGTTGCAGCATGCCTTCTCCCTTGGTGCGAGCCGTCGATGCGTGCCGTTGATGCGTGCCGTTGATGCGTGCCGTCGGCCGTTCGGCGGGAGGGACTCGCGGGGCTGCTGCGGGGGTTGCCTGGGATTGGGTTGGTTGAGCCTGATTCAGCCCTTCTTGAGGACGAGTTCGGTGTTGCGGTCGCCCGGTGTGCCGGAGAGGGTGGCGCGGGAGCCGGGCGCGTTGAAGGAGAGCTCGCGGTAGAGGGCGGCGAGGCCCGTCTGCGTGAGGTCCGTGAAGTCGGTGCGGTGCGGGGCCGAGGACTCGATGAGCGTCGTGAAGACGGACAGCGTGCCGTCGTGGTTGTCGGCGACCTCGATGATGCGGGCGAGCTGCGGGAAGTCGACGTGGGAGGCGGTCGAGATCTCCCAGAAGCCGGTGGCGCCGTCGGCTCCCGCATGTGGCGTGATGTCGTTCTTGTGACTGTGGCCGTTCACCCAGGCGAGGACGGGGCGGTGGGCCGCGAGCAGGGCGGTCAACTCCTCGCCGCCGTGGCGCCCTTCGCCGGGGCGGTCCGGGTCCTCACGGAGGTTGCGCATCGTCTTGGAGGTGTGGTGGGAGAAGACGAGGACGTGGTCGTCGCGCCGCTCGGCGGCCTTCAACTCACGCTTCAGCCACTCCAGTTGGGACGCGCCGATCGAGCCCTCGTAGTGTCCCGCTGGATCCGTGGTGTCGAGGCTGATGCCGAGGACGTCGTCGGAGATCCGGAACGCGTAGTGCTGCGTCGCGTCGGCCAGGTTGGCCTGGGTGTAGCCGTGGCCGATCGGTCCCGGTCCCATGTGGGCGGGGTCGAGGTGGGCCGCGACGTACTCGGTCGGCGTGAACGGGGCGCGCGATTCGTCGGGCGTCACCCGGCGCATCTTCCGCTTGTGCGAGACGAGCAGCTCCTTGAACGCCTTGCCCTTCGGGTCGCCGCCGTTCTGCACGTTGTCCCAGATCGCCTTGCCGGTGGCGGTGTCGAGGTCCATCAACTTGCGGTCGCCCACGGCGAATTCGGTGAAGTACGGGTCCGCGGGCGCGTAGCAGCCGCCGGGGAGCGAGTCGTGGTTGCCGACCGTGGAGTACCAGGGGAGGTTCAGTCCTGGGCTGCGCAGTTCGGAGATCGCGGCGTCCAGGAAGCCGGGGAGGCGGGGGAAGCCGTGGTCCCGCTTGTCGGTGTCCCTGAGTCCGTCGTCCGGCTGCCAGTAGAGCGGGAGCCCGCTGTTCTGGACGCCCTCGTAGTGGCGGGGGTCGCCGGTGTTGGGGCTGATGCGGCCGCCGCTCATCGCCTTGAGGAACCAGTCGAGTTCGGAGCGGGCGTTGTTGTCGGTGTTGTCGCCCGTCGTCATCACGAAGTGCAGCGGCGAGGCGGTGACGGGCGCGCCGCGCAGTGCGTTCACCCGCTCCACGAGGGCGACGGCCCCGGCGACGCTCAGCGCCTCCTGCGGCCGCCAGGCGCTCGCCGTCTGCGACCTCAGGTACTCGTAGCGCAGCGGGTGTTGTACGTCGACCAGGTGGAGGTCGGTGAACTGGACGAACGCGGCGAGTGGCTTCCGCTTGGCCTCGCGGCCGCTGCGGGCGGAGCCGAGTTCGGTGCGGACGACGCGTTCCCAGGCCGGTCCGTCGCCCAGGCGCCGGTAGCCGGAGCCGGCGGCGGCGGTCGCGACCGCGGCGAGGGTGGTGCCGCGGGTGTACGGGGCGAGTGGGGCGGCCGGGGCCTTGCGGGACATCGCCCGTACCGGGGCGGTGGCGGGGTGTGCGGCGGCGCTCGTGCCGCCCGCGGGTCCGAGGGCGTATCCGATACCGGCCGAGAGGGTCACCGCGCCGGTCGCGGTCAGGAATGCGCGGCGGTCGATCTCTGCGGCGGCTGTGGTGACAGAGCGTATGCGCGGCATGGCGCGGTCTCCCCGAGTGCGAACGCGTCGACAGTGACGGCCGGGCCGGTTCGTTCGAACCGCCCCTCCGTACTGGATCGTTGGCAGCGGGGATGACCTGCGCGTGAACGGCGACGCAACGCGCAACGCCGATCACCGTACGTGGATCTAGGCCCGGTCGCGGGTGCGCCGCATCGTCACGCGAGGGTGGGCCCCGGGGGCCCGCCCTGTCACTCCGTGTTCACCTTCCGGGGTACGGGGGCTCTGCCGGGGCGATGCCGACCGTCTCCGTCACGCGGCACCGGGGTGCCGCCTTGCCCACCCTGCCGCCCAAGGCGGCAGATTGCCCAAGGCGGCTGCGGCCCCCCGCGAGGCCGACGCCCCCGGAGGGGGCGGGTGGCGGGAGATGGCCGGCGGCAGACCACCCCGAACAGCCGG
>NZ_JAOZYC010000054.1:0-1899 GCF_035798155.1 Streptomyces endophyticus
AGTCTTCATGTCTCTCTTTTTCTCAGGGCAGACTGAGATGCGTGCGATGTGTTTAGGCTAAAGCAGCTTGGCTCGAAGCAACAAGTTTTGGGCCATCTTCGGAGAAGCAGGCCTCCTTGTCCTCAGCCTTGCAGCACTTATCCAAGAAAGCTGTAAATTCGCCCAACACGGTCCTCAGCTGTGGACCCGTAGCCTTGGGTTTGTGTTTCACCAGTTCAACAAGTGCCGCTTGCTTCTTCATCTGCTTCTCCTTCTCTGGAAGTGAGCAGATATCAGCATGGAAGGTGAAGGTCTCAGCTTTAAATTCTTTGGGGACATAGGTCTCATCCACGGGCAGGGCAGAGAAACATGGCCGCCTTTCCACCACGGATCCAGTACAGCACTTGGTGACCTGCTCGCTCACTGGGGTCTTCTCATGCAGCACACAAACTCGGTTCAGGATCGCAGAGATATAGTCTTCCACACAAGGTAGTCTCTGTGCTTCAGGAAGTACACAGCATTTGCTGCCCACTTTTCCTAGGTTCCTTGCAGCTTCCACAAGAGTTGGAGTTGACACCTGAGGTGCTTTCTGGGTGTAACGAACTATGAGCGCATTTTGGAATCCATACTCTCCAAGCTTCTCAAAAAGTTCACAGTTAGCTTTGACTAAGTTCTTAGGCTCTTCTACAAGAGGCTGAAATTCATCCAACACTTTGCCATAGCATGCAGAAGGGTCAGCTTCAGCACAGCACTTTTCCAGGGTGGCTTCATATTTCTTAGCAAGTCTCAGCAGCAGGGCAACAGAGTAGTCAGGGTGCCTTCTTGCATATTCATACAAAAACGTGCCCAGGAAGACGTCTTTGGCCTCAGCATAGTTCTTGCACACTTCCTTATCCTCAACAAAATCAGCAGCTAATGAAGGCAGGTCAGCAGGAAGGTCATCATTTTCCACCTCAGAAAGGCAGTGGGATTTCTTCAACACTGGCTTGTCACAGCAAGCCTGAAGTTTGCTAGAGATAGATGCTTGGTTTTCACACATGTACTTGGCAAGCTCCGCCCTGTCATCTGCGCATTCAAGCAGGTCGCCATGGCAGCATTCCTCGGTGAGTTTGGTAAGGTCTGTTGCCAACTTGGTAATTTCTGCGAAGTCAGCCTTGGGGAATTTCTGGCTCATACGAGCTACTGCCCATGCTTTGAAAGCTCTCTGTCCAAATCTCTGCAAGCTGGAGCACTTCAGTCTTTGATTAACAGATGAGGCCAATGCTTTCTCCTTCAGAGCATCAAGCTTGGGTGTGATGCAAGCAGCTTTGTCAGCTTCTCCACAGCACTCAGTCATGATGGCGCTATATTTCTCAGCATAGTAAAGGAGCTCTGGGGCATAGAAGTAAGGATGTCTTCTGGCAACTTCATGCAGATAGTGTCCCATAAACGTAACAGCATTCTCCTGAAAGGAGGTGCACATGGCCTCAGCATCTGGCCTCACAAATGGGGGCAGGTTGGGGTGGTCATCTTTGTGTTTCAGGAAACATTCATTCCTTTCCGGTTCTTTTTTTGCACAGCAGTCAGCCAGTTCACCATAGCTGTCACGAAGAGTTGGAATGGCACAAAGCTTATCTCCAAAAAGAGTGTGAAGTGATTTGTCACAGTTTTCAGCAGACTCATCAGCAACACATGTTTTTGCAAAGTCGGTTACTTCATTCACTAATTTCACATGTTCTTCATATGGGCATTTCTGGAGAAACTGGGAAAAGGCGATAAGGACTAGGCCTTTGAAATGTTGTTCTCCCAAATCTTTAAACCGATGAGCGATCTCACTCTTGTGTGCATCTCGGCGAAACAATCCCCTGGAAAAAGCAGAGTCGGAGACGAAGAGGAGGAGGAGGAAGGTTACCCACTTCATTGTGCCAGAGCTTGTGGGGT
>NZ_JAOZYC010000055.1:0-1820 GCF_035798155.1 Streptomyces endophyticus
GTCCCGCGGGGCCGTGCGCGGGGGAGCGGGGGTGGCGGCCCGCTGCGGCTGCTGTTCCGTGTGTCGCGCCGGAGTGCGGTGCGGGGCGGTCTTCATCCGTTCCAGGGCCTCGCGTGCGGGCGCCTGGACGACCGGGCCGTCGGCGTGACCCTCGGGGCGGGGAGCGTGGGCGGAGACCGTGGGGGAGGGGGCCTTCGGGGTGGTCGGCGGGCGCACGCTGACGCAGCCGGAGACGGTGACTGCGGTGACGGCGGCGGTCGCGGCCGCGGTCAGCAGGATCGTGGTTGAGCTGGACGTTCTGGGCACGGGGTCACTGTGTTGGACTTCCGGGGTGTGGGGGAGGGAACGGGGGGAGGTTGCCTCGTACGGGTGACGGGGGCTCCGCGTGGGGGCGGGAGGTGTTGTTGACGTCGCGGGGCTCTGCCCCGGACCCCGCTGCTCAATCGCCGCAGGGGCTTGATCGGGTGAGTATTCCGTGGAGCAACTCTGCGTAGCCCGCGCGTAGTTCCGGGAGGGTGGGGGGCGTTGTGTGGAAGGAGCCGGCCACGCACGAGAACATGATTCCCTCCGTCCACGCGACCAGGGACAGTGTGTGTCGTTCGGGGTCCCTCGAACCCGCCGCTCGGAGCAGCGCGGTGAGTGGTTCGCGGAACTGGCGGCCCGTCTCGTCGAAGAAGGTGCGCAGCTCGGGCCTGCGGGTCGCCTCCAGGGCCAATTCGTAACGGCAGACGAGCAGTTGGGGGTGTCGGGCGAGGTAGCGGTGCAGAGCGAGCGCCATGCCGTCGACCAGGGAGGCGAGGCCGCCCGCGGGGGTCGGCAGTTCGTCGACCGAGAGCACCTGCCCCTCGCGCACCGCGAGCCGCCGGACCGCCGCTTCCAGGAGGGCGAGTCGAGTGCGCGCGTGGTTCGACGTCGAGCCCTGGGGCAGCCCCGCGGTCTCGTCGACCGCGCGGTGGGTCAGCCCGCGCATGCCGCGCTCCGCGAGCAGTGTCAGGGCGGCGTCGGCGATCCGGTCGGCCCGGGTGAGGGGGAGGGCGGCTTCGGTGTGCCGGGTGTCGGGGCGGTTCATAGGGGCAATCTACCGCGATCACTACAGCTGTAGTACCGTCGGAACGCGGACTCACTACAGGTGTAGTGGCCGTTTCGGAACTCCACATGGGAGGCGTCATGTCCCGACAGCCCCGTGCCATCGTCGTCGGGGGCGGGATCGGCGGGCTCACCGCCGGGCTCGCGCTCCATCTGCGCGGCTGGCAGGTCACCGTTCTGGAGCGGGCGAGCGAGCTGAAGCCCGTGGGGGCGGGGATTTCGCTCGCGCCCAACTCCCAGCGCGCGCTCGACGTCGTAGGACTCGGCGCCGAGATCCGCGCCCTGGAAGCGTGGGAGGGCGACGGCGGGCTGCTCACGACGGAAGGCCGCTGGCTCTCGCGGGCCAGCTCGAAGCTCGCGGCCGAGCGCTTCGGAGGCTCCATCGTGCTGCTGCACCGCGCGACCCTGATCGACAAGCTGGCGGGCCGGCTGCCCGCCGACGCCGTACGGACCGCGTCCGAGGCGCGGCTCGCCGACCCCGGCGACCGGGACGACCCGGCACGCCCCGCGCGCGTCACCACCCCCGAGGGCGACCTGGAGGCGGAGCTCGTCGTCGGCGCCGACGGCATCAACTCCGCCGTGCGCGGCGCGCTCTTCCCCGAGCACCCCGGCACCGCGTACACCGGCTTCACCACCTGGCGCGTACTCGTGCCGCCGCTAGGACTTGTCCGGCCGATCAAGGTCGGCCCAGGGGGTTCTGCAAGGATGCTGTGATGCAGCACATGCCGGATGAC
>NZ_JAOZYC010000056.1:0-1726 GCF_035798155.1 Streptomyces endophyticus
GGGCCGGGGCGCGGGCGGCCAGGACGGCGGCCACGGCGCCCGTGCCGCAGCACAGGTCGACGACGACGGCGTCGGGCGGCGTGCGGGTGAGGGCCTCGCGGGCCAGGAATTCGGTGCGGCGGCGCGGCACGAAGACGTTGGGGTCGACGGCGACCCGCAGCCCGCAGAACTCGGCCCAGCCGACGACGTGTTCCAGGGGCAGCCCGCTCGCGCGGCGCTCGACCAGGGCCGCCAGTTCGGCGGCGTCGCGGGCGGTGGACAGCAGGATGCGCGCCTCGTCCTCGGCGAAGACGCAGCCGGCGGCGCGCAGGGACTCGACCACGGAGGTGGAATCGAGCGGAAGGGGTGAGCTCGGCGACGGGGAAAGCGGCATAAGGGGGTGGCCTCTCGGGATGCCGAGGGGGCTCCCGGTCACCGGACGGCCGTGGCCTCGCTCAGCGCGAGCGGGGCGTACGGCGCGAGAAGGGAGCTCCCGACCTGACACAACGGTGATCGGACTCACCTCCTCGTTCCCTCGCGGTGCTGCACGGAGCCGACACATTACCGCACCGAACACCGCGTCCGATTGCCGCCAGCACACCGCGCGGGAGCCGACGAGGCTGGTGTCCTGGCCAATACCTCCCACCTACGGAGATGCACAGCGATGACCGGCACCACCACCGCCCCGCACGCGCGCGTGGAGGCCCTCGACTGGGCCGCCCTGAGCGCGGAACTCGACGCGTTCGGCCATGCCCTCACACCTGAGCCGGTGCTCACCGCCGACGAGTGCCGGTCCGTCGCCGGGCTCTACGACGACGTGCACCGGTTCCGGTCGACGATCGACATGGAGCGCTACCGGTTCGGCCGCGGCCAGTACCGCTACTTCGATCACCCGCTGCCCGAGCTCGTCCAGGAGCTGCGCGCGGCGTTCTATCCGCGGCTGCTGCCCGTCGCCCGGGAGTGGGCGCGGCGCCTGAACAGGACCGCTCCGTGGCCGGAGACCCTCGACGGCTGGCTCGACCGGTGCCACGCGGCGGGCCAGACGCGGCCGACGCCGATCCTGCTGCGCTACGGGCCCGGCGACTGGAACGCACTGCACCGTGACATCTATGGCCAGTTGGTGTTCCCGCTGCAGGTCGTGATCGGCCTGGACGAGCCGGGCGGCGACTTCACCGGCGGTGAGTTCCTGATGACCGAGCAGCGGGCGCGCGCCCAGTCGCGCGGCTACTCGACCACGCTGCTCCAGGGGCACGCCCTGGTGTTCACGACGCGTGACCGGCCGGTGCGCTCGGTGCGCGGCTGGTCGAACGGCCCGATGCGGCACGGCGTGAGCACGGTCCGCTCGGGTCGGCGCCACACCTTGGGGCTCGTCCTCCACGACGCGGAATGAGCGGTGGCCGGATGGACCGGGCGCCCCCCTCGACTGCACCGGCAGACCGGGCATATCGTTGATTAAGCGGAGGACTAGGACACCTGGGGGTGTCGTCATGGTCCAGGAACTCGCGATCGCGGGCGTGGCGCTGGTGTGTGTCCTGCTGGTGTACGCGGCGGCCGCGGCCCGTGTGGTGAAGCAGTACGAGCGCGGGGTCGTGTTCCGCCTCGGGCGGCTGGCCGGAAGCGTGCGCGAGCCGGGGTTCACGATGGTCGTGCCGATGATCGACCGGCTGCGCAAGGTCAACATGCAGATCGTGACGATGCCGGTGCCCGCGCAGGACGGCATCACGCGGGACAACGTCACGGTGCGGGT